>JAOAPT010000148.1 GCA_025463045.1 Candidatus Solibacter sp. | reverse complement strand
GGCGGGGATCACGCTCGCGGTGAATCAGAACATGCGGTACGACCAATCGATCCGCGCGTTGAAGACGCTGCTCGATCGCGGCGACCTGGGCGAACCGGTGCTCGCGACAATCGAGATGCGCGCGATTCCGCACTGGCAGACGTGGCTGCGCGACTACCCCGGGCTGACGCTCGCGGCGATGAGTATTCATCACCTGGACTGCTTCCGCTTTCTGTTCGGCGATCCGGAGTTCGTGTATGCGAGCGCGCGAACCGATCCGCGCACGCAGTTCGCGCATCGCGACGGCATCGTGCTTTACATCCTGGAATACGCGAACGGCATGCGCGCGTCGGCGTGGGATGACGTGTGGACTGGCCCGGCTCGCGAGGGCACTGCCGCGGACAACTACATCAAGTGGCGCGTGGAAGGCACCGACGGACTGGCGCAGGGCACGATCGGATGGCCTGGATATCCGAACGCGGTGCCGAGCACGATTCAGTTCGCGACCAAGCGTCAACCGGGAGTCTGGTTCACGCCGCAATGGCCGGAGGTCTGGTTCCCGGACGCATTTCAGGGCACGATGGGCGAGTTGCTGAGCGCCCTCACGGAGAATCGCACGCCGAAGATCAATGGGCGGGAGAATCTCGGCACAATGGCGCTGGTCGACGCCTGCTACCGCTCGCTTGACGAGCATCGTCCGGTACGGATTCAAGATATCGTCAACGGAGAAAACTCGTGAAACTAGGACTCATCAGTTCCGCCTGGCTGGGCTCGCCAGTCGGAACGGCCGAGGGCATTCGGCTGACCAAGCAGATCGGCTTCGATACGATCGACATCTTCGCGGACCCGATGGAGATCGATGTGCGTGAGCGGAAGTTGATTCGCGACACGTGCCGCGAGGTGCAGATTCCGGTGATCTCGACGGTTTGCTGCGCGCTCGGAATCGCGGACTTCAATATGCCGGTGCGCCGCTTTCATGTGGAGCGTGCGAAGGCGTATCTCGATCTGGCGTATGAGTTGGAGGGGCGGAATCTTCTGCTGGTGCTCGGCGAATATATCTGGCAGCAGGAAGTGATCGCGCCCGAGGCGCAATGGAACTGGGCGGTGGAACACGTTCGCGAATTGGGCGATCACGCGGCGGGACTGGGACTGGAGATCGCGCTCGAGCTCGAGCCATTCCATCTTTCGCTGATCAACGATCTGCCGAAGATGATTCGGTTTCTGGACGAAGTGGCGCATCCCGCGGTGAAGGCCAACGTGGACGTCTCGCACCTTGCGCTGGCCCATACCAGGCCCGAGGATGTGACGCAGCTTTCCGGGCGAATTGCGCACGTGCATTTCTCGGATTGCGACGGCACGAAGCATGGCGATCTGCCGCCGGGCCGCGGCGTTGTCGATTTTCCGCCGTATTTGAAAGCGCTGAATGACGCGGGATTCGAGGGCACGGTCAGCATCGAACTCGAGTACTCGCCCGAACCGGATAGAATCGCGGAGTGGGTTACCGAGGCATATCGCGAGACGGACAAGTTGATGCAGTCGCTCGGAATCCGCAAGTGAAAGGAGACGCGCATGGCACGAGGGGTGTTGAGCGCCGCGGAAGTCGCGCAGTACAAGCAGGACGGCTTCGTGGTGGCGCGCGGGATGTTCAGTAAGGAAGAGATCGACCTGCTGCGCCGCGCCGCGAAGGCCGACAAGGCGATGGACGATCACGCGTTCGGGAAGGCGGATGGCGAGGGAGGGGTGGTTCGCCTATCGCTGTGGAATCATCCGGGCGATGGGATTTACGGGATGTTCGCGCGCTGCCGGTCGATCGTGGAATCGGCAGAGGCGATCCTGGGCGGCGAGGTCTATCACTATCACTCGAAGATGATCATGAAAGAGCCGCGCGTCGGCGGCGCGTGGGCCTGGCATCAGGACTACGGCTACTGGTATCAGAACGGCGTGCTGTTCCCCTTGCTGACGAGCGCGTTCATCGCGGTGGACGCGGCGACGAAGGAGAACGGCTGCCTGCAGGTGCTCAAGGGGTCGCATCTGGCGGGGCGCATCGAGCACATTCTCACGGGAGAACAAGCGGGCGCGCAGATGGAGCGAGTCAATGAATTGGCGAAGCGGCTCGAACTGGTTTACCTGGAGATGCAGCCGGGCGATGCGGTTTTCTTCGACTCGAACCTGCTGCATCGCAGCGATCAGAATCGATCGGAGAATCCCCGGTGGTCGTTGATCTGCTGCTATAACGCGGCGCGCAACGATCCATACAAGGAGTCGCATCATCCGCGCTACACACCGCTCCAGAAGGTGGAGGACGCGATGATCGCGAAGGTGGGGGAAGAGCGTTTCGCTGCTGGCGATGACGGCGGCGTCGCCTGGTTGGATCCGGAGAAGGACGTCAGCGCGAGCAGCCTGGCGGAGAAGCCGGGCGCATGATCCGGAACACCTCGGACGGCGACTCAGGCGCGCCGTCGCTGCGGTGCTATCTCAATTTGATGTCGCTCGAAGGTGCGCCGGTCGATTTCGAGGCGATCGCGGAGGCGGGATACGAGGGCGTGCAATTCGCCGCGCCGGCGACTGCGAAACAGCAGTCGGCGTGCGCACGGTGGGGGCTCGGGAAGGCGAGTCTGGGGAGGGTCAACGCGCCGGCCGATGCGGACTTGCTCGCGGCACGGTTTCGCGATGAAGGAGTGGAGTGCGGCACACTGCACATCGGGTGGGGCATGGAAGACGATGCGGAGGCCGATCGACTGATCGATGCGGTGCTCGCTGCGTCGGAGCGGTACGGGATTCCGTTGTACGTTGAGACTCATCGCGCCACGATTTTCCAGGATCTGTGGCGTACGGTGCAGTTCGTCGTGAAGTTTCCGGAGTTGCGCTTCAACGGGGATTTCTCGCACTGGTACACGGGGCTGGAGATGGTGTATGGCGGCTTCGAAAATAAGCTGCGATATATCCAGCCAGTGATCGAGCGCGTTCGATTTGTGCACGGGAGGATCGGCAATCCCGGCTGTATTCAGGTGGATATCGGTGAGGGCGACACGGAGACGCAGCCTTTCGTCGAGCATTTCCGGACGATGTGGACCCAGTCGTTCGCGGCGTTTTTGAGGAACGCCGCGGCGGGCGATTACATTTTGTTCGTGCCGGAATTACTCAGTCCGAGGATTTATTACGGACACGAGAGCGATCGGTGGGCGCAGTCGCTGGTGCTGCGGCGGATCG
Organism: Candidatus Solibacter sp.; assembly: GCA_025463045.1. Lineage (GTDB taxonomy): Bacteria > Acidobacteriota > Terriglobia > Bryobacterales > Bryobacteraceae > Solibacter. The sequence continues at coordinate 32,274 of JAOAPT010000148.1, read as the reverse complement.
CGCGCGAGTGCTTCACATTGGCACGCGAGTTGCGGTGATTGCACCGTGGCTTCAACGGTGTGGCGCGGCAGAATCGCGTTCGGAATGGTTGCCGTCCCGGTTCGGATGTACAAAGCGGCACGGCGGGAGCGAGTCAAGTTTCATCACGTCTATGCAGCGGAGCCGGAGGCGGATGTAGAGGAAGAGGCCGATCCGCCGGAACGCCGCGAGTCCGGGTCGCGCGGTGTAGTTCACGAATTCCCGCGGCCGATATCAACGCGGCCCTCTTCGCCACCCTCTTCGCAACCCCAGCCCGAGACCGTGTCGCGCGTGCGTCAGAGTACGGTTGCCGACGACGCGAAAACTCCGGTTTCCGCGGATTCGATCATGAAGGGCTATGAAGTGGAGAAGGACCAGTTCGTGGTTTTGAGGCGTGAGGAAATTGCCGCACTGCGTCCGGACACATCCACCGAGTTGCCGATATTGGAGTTTGTACGGCTCGCCGAAATCGACCCGATCTACTTCGATACGTCCTACTATCTTGTCCCCGAGCCGGAGGGAGAGAAGCCTTTCGTTCTTCTCGTCAAGGCGCTGCAGAGTACGGGCGATGTGGCCCTCGGTACGCTTGCGATGCACGGGCGCGAGCACGCGGTTGTGATTCGACCTGGGAAGCAGGGCTTGATCCTCCACACGCTCTTCTACGCCAACGAAGTCCGGACCGACCAGGAATGGAAGGGCGATGTAGATGTCTCGCCGAAGGAACTGGAACTCGCGGTCCTGCTGATTCGCGCGATGGAGGCGCCCTTCGATCCGGCGAAGCTGAAGGACACGTTCGAAGAGCACCTGCGCGACTTGATTGCGAAGCGTTCGCCGACGCCCGCGGCCGGAGCGTCAAGTCAGCGAGAGCGGCAGGCGAAGGCACCGGTGATCGACATCATGCAGGCATTGAAGCGCAGTCTCGCGGCCGCGCGCAAGCCCGTGCAGAAGGATCGGGGCGCGGTGCCAGCGAAGTCGGCGCGGCAGAAACGGCGGCCAGATAAAACAGGCTAATCTTCCGATGCAGCGCCAGTTAGCCGGCGACCCGATCGCTTGCAGACGAAACTGTCCCTCGTAATTTCCGGCCCAGTCGATGCGGACAGAACCTCGATCACAGCCGTGCGGAGCAGTTTATAGATGTCGTCGACCGTCTGGATCTTCACTCGAACAACGCCCATTGTCTCTACCGTACTCCGGTTAGTTTCCCCGCTGGAACGCTTCGATTTTTTCGTACACTTCCTTTGGGAATTCGAGATTGCGGTAAACGTTGCACTGTCCGGGATCATTCGGATCGGGACAGACTGGAAATTCCTGCCGCTGCATCCACTCGAGGATTCGCTCGCGTTTGGGCGGATTGTAGTCGCGCGATTCGACCTGTTGGACGAGCGATTCGGCGCGCTCGGGATCGATCTCGGGATCTTTTTCCAGGTAGGCGGTCAACTCTTCGCGGTTGAGAAAATGGCGTGCCACCATGGCGAAGACCAGGCGGCCATAATGGCCGACGCTGTGGCCGGAGTCCAGGGTCGCGATCAGGTGCGCCATCATCGGTTCGTTTTGTAATTCTTGGATAGCCATGCTGGTTCACTTGCAAACGGTCTGCCACTTTTCGCCTTTCCTTCGCCATTTCACGACTCAAGCGTATCTGCGCGTCATGGCGGCGCAGAAATCCGCGAACTGCTGAGGTTCTTTCGGCGGGCTGGTGTGGTTCGGCAAGACTCCCAGATGTTCGGGAGTGAAGCAGTAGGTCACGGTGGTGTCGAAGGGCTCGAGCGCTTTCATCTGGCGGTCGAACCATTTTTCGGCTTCGGGGCGAAAGCTGTCGGCCCAGCTCAGACCTGTGCGCAGATGACGCACTCCGAGTTCCTTGAGCTTGGCCACAGCATCATCCAGTCGCGGGTCTTCGAAGTGGAACCACTGGCAGATTCCGAGATCGGGCGTGTAGTCCGTAAAATCCGCGTACGCAGGTTTCGGCGTTCCGTCCTCGCGGACGAGGCCCATGTAGAAGTGACGATAGTAGGACGAGCCTTCGGCCTCGCGATGGCGCGTGGTTGCGGGCCATGCGCGTGGCAGGTCGTAGAGGCTATACCAGTGGATGCGCTCGGCGCGTCCGATCAGCAATTCCGCGGTTCGCTTGAGGCCGAACTGCTGGACTTCGTCGGCGCCGAACGTGGATACGCCGACCTCTGAGATCCACAGCGGCAGATCGGTGACAGCGCGGATTTCGTCCAGCTTGTCGGGCCACTCGTGAATCGTCCAGTGATTCCAATCGAGGGGGAAGCCATGGAGTGCGACAACATTCACATGCCCCAAGACGCATTGCGTTTGCATATTGCGGAGAAAGCCCGGATCGATCGGCGAGATGCCTCCGAGCGCACGCGGCAGGTTGGGACGCTCTGCCCTGACGGCGTCGGCCGCGAGGTTGATCATTCGCGCATACGCCGTCCATCCGGGATCGATTTCGAAGTTCCAATGGGACAGGTTGTTCGGCTCGTTCCAGAGCATCACGGCCTCAACCACGGTCGCTCCTCCTCTTGCAGATGTACACTTCCTCCTCGGGATGGCCGGTGATCGTAAATCCGGCGCTGCGCAGCATGGCCTCAGCACCCGCGCGATTCGGAATCCACCAGTTGGTGGGATCGTGCGAATAGCTATGCTCCACGAAGTACATCGCGGGATACGCGGCATCGTGGAAAATGCCGGTCTCCGAGAAGGGGTAGTCGGGCTCCACGGGCACGATGTCACGGCTGCCACGCATGAGCGATTGGAAGACGAGGGTATCGCCGACGACGTGCTCCCAGAGCAGGTCGAGCGCGAGCAGCGGGTGGCGTAGATGATACAGCACGCCCATGAAGAACACCATGTCGAACTTCTCGTGGAGGTTCTCGACCTGATAGACGTCGAGTTCACGAAACTCGATCTTCGCACCGGCGACGTCGGCGGCGAAGCGGGCCTGATCGAGGTAGGTGGGATCGGAATCGATGCCGACGACGCGCGCAGCGCCGCGGCGCTTCATCTCGATTGCGTAGAACCCCGCGTTGCAGCCGATATCGAGCACGCTTTTCCCGCTCAAATCGGCCGGGATCGCGTGGGAGAAGCTGCGCCACTTACACGACGGATAATCACCGAGGAAGTGGTGCGGCGCGGTCTGCACGCCGCCCAGATCCATGTTTTGAAACCAGTCGCCGAGTTCGGATACACGCCGGCGAATTTCTTCCTGCGTCCACTGTGCGGTCACGGACGCCCTCCGGATGCGGCGGCTTCAATCCCGGGCTCCGACAAGGTGCGCATCGCCTCGAAGTAGCCTTCCATCGCGCCGACATCCAAATACGAGCCCGTCGCGCGGACGGACCACGCCTGTCCGCCGCGAGCCAACCATGCGTTCACCAACGTACCCATGTATTCGTCGCCTCTTTGAAGCCACAGATCGTGAAGTTCGCGGAAGATCGCACCCGGCATTTTGAAGGCGCCCCAGATCCAGTTCGACCCGGGCGCGGGCTGCTTCACCTGGATTTCCGCCACTCGTCCCTCGTCATCGGTGATGACGGCGTCGAAGAACTGCGGCCGTTCGACGCGGAAGAGGAGGAACGACAGGCGATCGTCCGGAAGTTGGCGCAAGCCGTCGGCCGGGAACCAGACGGTGTCGGGCAACCCGATGAGGACCGGCTCGCGTTCGTCGATCACCGGCAGTGCGCGGAAGATGGCGTCGCACAATCCAAGCGGCTCCGGCTGGACGCAATAACAGATCGGCGTGCCATACGCAGAGCCGCCGTAGTATTCAAGGATGTCGGATTTTGACGGTGAGATGACACAGCAGAGGCGCCTTGCGCCGCCGATTACGAGACGCTCCATCAGGTAGTCGCTCACGGCGCGCGGCCGATGCTTACCGTCTTCCAGATGCGCACTCACGGGCAAGAGTTCTTTCGAGAAGGCCAGAGGTTGAATGCGGCTTCCCTTCCCTGCCGCTGGAATTATTCCCCACATATCAGACTGTCTCCATCTCGGCGGATTCCGCGCGCGACCCCCAGGTCTGGTCGAGAATCCGCTCCAGTTCCACGGCGCGGATTGCCGCCGTGTGTTTCGCGAGCGTGTGCTCCCGCGCTGCGCTACCGATGCGCCGCAATTCTTTGGGACTACGGTCGAGCGCCGCGATCGCTTCTTCGGTACTGCCGGCAAGCAAGATCTCGGAACCCGGTTCGAAGAACTGATCCAGGCCGACCCAACAATCGCTGAGCACCGGCGCCCCGCATGCGGTGGCTTCGAAGAGCCGCCCGGACGGGCAGTACCCCGTTTCCGCCATGGAGCGACGGGTGACGTTCAGCGTCAGACGCGTCGAGCAGTAGAACGCAGGGTGATCGGCAGGGGCGAGGTGATCAATGAAGAAGATGTTGGGCTGCCAGGGAAAACTGCCGTCGTACATCGAGCCGGCGAGCAGGAATCGACTATGGGGTAGACCTCGAGCGGGTTCGACGAACAACTCGCGTACGGCGGCTTGACGGTCCGCCGCGAACGTGCCGAGATATCCGAGGTCGGCTCGAAACCGTTCGTCGACCGGCACGGGCTTGTGAATGTCGGGATCGACGCTGCCATAGAGCGGCGCGACACGCCGCGCACCCAATTGCCGGCGCAATCCATCGAGCGAGCGGCCGCCGGTATAGCTGAGGACGACGTCGAAATCCGCAAGGCCGCGCGGGCCGATGTAATCGACGGGCAGTCCTTCTGCGAGACGCGAGAGGGTGACCGGCGTGTCGAGGTCGTAAAACACTTTGAGCTGCGCGGCGGAGAGGAGCACGAGGTCGGTGGCGACGACACCGTCGGGGCAGTAGGAGGTTACCATCGCGACATCCGCGTCGGCCAGATGGGGAGCTGCCGCGTCGAGGGCGTTCTGCCACTCGCGGTAGAGGATCAACTGGCCGCCGCCTGGGAGGTCCGTCAGGTCGCGATGGCTGGCGTAGAAGGGCAGGTCGCGCTCCAGAAATACGATGTCGTGGCCGCGCCGGGCGAGCGCTCCACACAGGCCGCGCCAGAGCGTCGCGTGGCCATTGCCCCAGGAGGAACTGACGCTCAAGCCGAAGATCACGAGCTTCATCGCGGAACCTCTCCCGTGTCGTTGAGGCACGTGATTCTCGCACCCCATTCGCCGGCTTCCAGGACACTGAGGGACGCGGGACTGATCTCGAAGCGGAGCAGGTGATCCAACGACATCCCCAAGTAGTGGGCCACCACGGCTCGCAGCGGATCGCCGTGACTGACTACGGCGACGGTTTGATCGGGGTGCTCGTGCGCGAGCGCTTCGAGGCGGGCGACCATGCGCGTTTGAGTCTCCAGCATCAATTCGCCCCCGGGCGCGCGCACTCCGCTGCGATACGTGTTGAAGCGCTTGAAATCCTCCCGCTGATCGAGTTCCGCCAAGGACTTCCCTTCCCATGCGCCGAGGCGCATTTCGCCCAGATCGTCGAGCGGCCGGGGCGCCAACCCGTGCCGTTGCGCCACCGGTTCGGCGGTCTCAAGTGCCCGCTCCAGCGGGCTCGTGTAAACCGCGCGGATCGGCAGCGTCTCCAGCCTTCGCGCGAGTTTCTCCACCTGTTGCCTCCCCCGGGCGTTGAGATGCCAGCCCGTTCTCCACCCCATGATCGACTTGCCGTTTGCGTCCGTTTCGCCGTGCCTGATGAGAAGAAAAGTTGTCATAGACTTCCTTCAGGTAGCTGTCGAGTTGTGCCGCCCGCTGGCACGGCGTGTGCTCTGCGAGAATGCGGAGCCGCGCCGCTTCGCCGAGCGCGCTACGCTCTGCGTCAGGGCAGTCTCTCAAGTAACGAAGCGTGTCCTCGCTGTTCGAGGAGATCAGAACTTCTTTGCCGATCTCGAACAGCGAGTCCAAGCCTTCCCACCAATCGCTGATGACGGGCGCGGCGCAAGCGCCCGCCTCGAAGAGGCGCACGCTGGGCGAATAGCCCGCCTGCTTCATCGCGTCTCGCGTCACGTTGAGCGTGAATCGCTGCGAGCCGTAGAACTGCGGATGCTCACGCGGGGAAAGGTGGTAGTTGCGATCGACATTGGCGGGCCAGCGAATTTCTTTGGGATACATCGGGCCGACGACTGCGAATTGCCCTGCCTTCCATTGGCGTGCCGGCTCCAACAGCAGGCTGTCGAGTACGGGCTGCCGGTCGTCGCTGTAAGTACCGAGATAGCCAAGATCCCATCGACAGGGGCGCGGTTCCGGCCGGTATAGCTCGGTGTCGACGGAACAGTAGAGCGCTCTGGCCATCGGCGATCCGTAGCGGTTTTCGATCAGGCGCAAGACCGGCCCTCCGGTGAAAGAGAGGTAGAGGCGATAGCGGCGGATCAACTCCGGCGTGACATATTCGCGGCAGCCCTCGGCGAGTTTGGCGAGCGTCACCGGCGTATCGATATCGTAGAAGGCAGTCGTCCCCTTCGCGATCGAGAGGACCCATTCGCCGACGCGGGTTCCTTCCGGCACGAACGAACCGACGATCACGAGCGCGGCATCGGCGACGGCGTGTTCGAAGCGGGCGGGCAGGTCGTCGAAATTGTCGTACAGTTCCGTGTGCGCGCCGCGCGGATTCGGTTCGTCGCGGTTGCCCGCGTACCACGGCGTGTCGCGCTCCAGAAACAGGACGCGATGTCCGCGCTCCGCGAGTCCGCGAATCAGGCTGCGATAGGTGGTGGCGTGGCCGTTGCCCCACGAAGAGGTCACCGAGAGTCCGAGGATGACGATGTCGTATTCCGGCTTCATGAGGCGACTCCCCGGGCGGCTTTGCCTTCGAGCACGGCTTCGACCTCGGCGGCGCGATGGGCATATGTGTGCGCGGCGAGCACGCGGCGCAAGGCAGCTTCGCCGATTTCGCGGGCCTTCTGGTGCGTGAGCGAAAGGAGGTGGTCGATGACTTCGCCTCCATCGCGCGCAACGAGGATTTCGGTGTCCGGCTCGAGAAAGAGCTCGACTCCCTCCCACTCATCCGTGATGACGCATGCACCAGCACCAGCGGCTTCGAACACGCGGGTGGCCGGCGAGAAGCCGTAGCGCGCCATACTCTCGCGCGAGATATTCAGGACGGCCATCGGCGAGCAGTTGAAGGCGTTGTGATCCCGCGTGTAGACGTGATCCAGATAGCGAATGTTGGCGGTTTTTGGTTTGTCGCCCCAGCCTGCGCCTCCGAGTGGAAACTGCAGGCCGGGCAGCTTCGCCGCGGGTCCGAGAAAGAATTCTTCTACCCGCCGCTCACGGTCAGGCAGACGATTGCCGAGGAAGCCGAGCGCGCCGGCGAAGCGCGAATCGGGCTGCTCGGGGTGATGCGTCTCCGGATCGAGCGCGTTGTAAATCGGCACGCAATCGCGCGCACCGAGCGCCTGATACGCGGCGACCACCGGATCGCCTCCGCCGTAAGTGAAGATGATGTCGTAGAGCGGAATCAGCGGCGCGAAGGGATCACCGGGATTGCGGTTGATGCGGTCCAGCGTGGCTGGCGCATCGACATCCCAGAACGCGACCAGATTGTCCGAGGTCTTCGATCCGGCGATCTCCGCCTCCAGAAGCTCGTCGAAGACTCCGACGCCACTCGCCTTGATGACGACGTCGGCGCCGCGTGCGCTCTCCACTGCACGACGGACGCCATCCTCCGTCGCGGGAAAGACGACGATTTGCGCCCACGACGGGTCTTCGATATCGCGATGCTGCTGCCTCTCGTACGCATCTGGTTCGTAGAACGTGACGCGATGGCCGCGGGCGTACAAGGCACGCACGAGGCCGCGGTAGTAAGTCGCCGCGCCGTTCCAATACGCCGAAACCAGGCTCGAGCCAAAGAAGGCGATCTGCATCTAGCGGACTCCTTCCGCGACCGAGCGTTCGCCGACCGAGGCGGCAATCGCAAGCAGCTCGTCGGCGCGGTGCGCGCACGTGTGGCGCGCGCGAATCGTGGCTAATCCGTGAGCGGCCAGTTCCCTGGCCAGCGTCGCGTCGCTTAAGATACGGCGGAGAGAGGCTGTCATTTCCGCGCCGTTGCGCGCCGTCAGAAAGTCGAGACCGGGTTGGAAGAGCTGCTCCGAATCGTCCCAAGGCGCCGAGACCATGGGGATTCCGCAGGCCAGCGCCTCGAAGGGCCGAATGGTCGGAATTCCGGGCAAGGCTCGCGCGTACGGACGGCGCGGAATGTGCACTGTGACGCGATACTGCGCGAAGACTTCGGGTACGCGATAGTTGGGCAGCCAGCCGCCATATTCGATTCCCGCATCGGCAAGCGCCTCCAGTGCGTGACGCGGATAGCGCACGCCATAGACCCGCGCCTTGAGTTTGAGCGCCTTCACCGGTTCGATCAGAAACTCGCGAAGCTCTTCGGAACGCTCGTCATCGGCCCAGTTGCCGATCCACACCAGATCGCCGGCTTGTTGAGCATTCGCGCGCGGCCGGAAGACGCGTATGTCGGCGGCCTCATGCCACGTCCAGGCGTCTTGCGCCCACTTGCGTGCGCGGTAGAGATCGCGGATCACGCGTCCATACGCCAGCACGCCGTCGTAGTGACGCAGATCGTAGGAGGACATCGAGCCCGGCTCGGTGACACTACGGTGATGCGTGTCGTGGAAGAAAAGCTTGAAGCTCGGATGGCACGCGCGGTAATCTCCGATGCGCTTTACGAGTTCATGGGGATTCCACTCGTGAACAATGACGATGTCGGCGCCTTGAAGCGCGCGGCTGAGATCGGGCCGCTGCTGGTCGTAGAAGATGCTGTGAATCTTTGGATAGGCCTCCGCGAAGCCGGCCAACGGCGCGGCGCCATGCGCGGCGATCAGATTGCTGAGGCTCCATCCATCGTGTGGTTCGAAGATGCGGACATCGTGCCCGCGGTGCACCAACTCGGTCGCGATCCCGCGTAGAAAGTGCGCGTTCCCGTGATTCCAGTCGGAAACCAGCGAATGGGTGAAGACTACGAAGCGCACGACATCCTCCGCCTGCCGACCAGCCCTGCGTAGACCTGCGCGTAATCGACCGCCATGCGTTCGGGCGTAAACGTTCGAGCGCGTGCGGAGCTTCGCCGCGCCAGATCTTCGCGGCCCGCCGGATCTTCGATCAAGCCGCGTAGCGCCGATTCGAGGCGATGATCATCGCCCGGCGGGACGAATACGGCGGCGTCGCCCCACAGCTCGCGAAGGCTCGGAATATCGCCCAAAACCAAGGCACAGCCGGAGAGCGCGGCCTCGACGGCCGAGAGTCCGAAAGGTTCGTACCTCGCCGGGAGCGCGTAGATCGACGCGCGGCAGTACCAATCCGCCAAGGCGTCCGCCGAAAGCCAACCCAGTGTGCGGCAGCCGGGGAATTCGGAGCATCGACCGCTGGGGTGGCGTTCAGCGCCGGCCAGGTAGACCGGCCAGGGAAGTGACGCCGCGACGCGCGCTACGGCGGCGACGTTCTTCGCCTCATCCCACAGCCGCCCGGCGGTCAGCACGAACGGCTCCTTCGCGGTTGCCCGGTAGCGCGCTGCGCTCCGGCCGTTCGCGACGACGCGGCATGCCGGCAGATCGCTGCCGTAGTTCTCTTCGATAGTGCGCAGCATGGCGTGAGAAGGCGCGGTGAGCAGATCCGCCGCTTTGAGCGAGTACTCGACTTCGTGGCGATAGCGCGTCCACTGCACGGGAATCGGGTAGGGTTTAACGGCGTTCCACCAGGAGAGCACGCACGAGTGCGCCGTCAACACCACGGGCGCTCGCCACGCCAGGGCGCCGTGCCCGTACGTGTTCAGGTGAATCAGGTCCGGCGCGAACTGCTGTTGCAGGCCGAGCAGCCACGTGCCGCTCTCCTGGATGTCGAGCCACGGATCGTCCATCCACTCGAGCTTGTAGCGGCTGGTTCGCAAGCGGAGATTCGGAATCGACGCCGCTTCCATTTGCTGATCGTCGCTGGCGTCGCCGCCCATCGTGGCGAGCATCACTTCAATGCCGTGCGCACCCAGCGCGCGCGCGAGTTCCAAGGTGAATGTCCAGACTCCGCCGACGGTATCGCCGGTCATCAGAACGCGCTCGACTCTGGATTCACGCATGAGGACTCCGCGGCATTTCGAGTTGCACCAGTTCGAGTTGTGCCAGCTCAAGTTGCACCAGTGGCACAGGGCGCTGCTCCTGGATATCGCTGAAGGCGTCGAACTGGCCCAGGTATGCGGCGTGCGCACGCTCCCAGGCGAGATCGTCGGGCGGTCCCCATCGCCTCGTGTAGTCCGGCGAACCGGGGTATGGGAAAAGGGGGACCGGCTCATTGGCCCAGACACCGTTGGCGTGCAATTCGGCGCGCCATGCCGCGACGGCCGCCGGATCGTCAGCGCTCGAATCGAGGAGGTTGGCCTGGACGAAAGGCACTTGCAGCTTGGCGCGGATCAAGCGTTCGCTGATTTCGGCCGTGGAGATCTTGCACTTTTTATCCAACCACTCGCGACCTTCTTCCGTGATGCTCTCGACGCCCGCCTCGATCGAAACGCAGCCCGCCGTTCCCAGCAGGTCGATCATTTCTTCACTCCACAGGTCGATGCGCGTCTGGATCCCGAACGGAATCCCACGTTGCGCGATTGTCTCCAGCACGTTGCGATACGGCAGGAAGATCTCGTCGATGAAGTAGACGTAGCGCGCGCCGGCCGCGATCAGGTTGTCCAACTCTTCGCCGATGATGTCTACGGGACGACGGCGGAATGAATTGCGAAAGTTGTCCTTCGCGCAGAATGTGCAGTGATAGGGACACCCGCGCGATGTTTCCATCTCCGCGCCGGGGCCTTGCGGAGGCGCGTCGAAACGATGGTGATGGTGAGCGTGGCGGGCCACGGTCTGCGCGTTCCAGTGCAATGCCGGCAGGGTCGTCATGTCGACCGAGTGGGGTCCACCGTTCACGCGGATTTCGCCGCCGCTGCGGTAACAGAGCGAGTGCACAGCGTCCCAATCGCCGGTCAGCTGGGGAAGGATTTCTTCGCATTCACCGAGTATCGCGACGTCGACGTCGAGCTTGCGAAGCGTGGCTTTGGGAGTCGTCGACGCATGCGGACCCACCGCTACCATGGTGCCACCGACATCGCGCACCACGCGGACGGTCTCCTGCGGAATGCGCAACTCGGGGGGTGCGCATCGCCAGAAGAGATAACTCGGAGCCGTCGTGACGACGGTGAAATCGGGCCGGAAATCCGCCACCCTATCGCGTACCTCCGCAAGCGTGAGCGCGTCCAACTGCGCGTCTACGATCTGCACGTCGTGACCCGCGCGCTCCAGCAGGACCTTCGAGTAGCCGTATTCGAGCGGCAGGTGAGGTTCGCGGCATCCGAAATAGATACTGCCTTCGAAGCTCCACGGCGGATTAATGAGCGAGAAGCGCATGGAACCCTCCCTTCGACACGAGGTCGTGCGGCGCCGGCAGTCCGCGCGCCATCAGCAGCCACTGGAACAATCGCTCGACACCCTCCTGCGCGTTTACCTTAGGCGCCCAACCGGTCGCCGCCTTGAATTTGCGCGTGTCGGACACGTAATAGCGCTGGTCGCCGGGCCGCCACTCCTTCAGCCGCGCGATGGGTTTGTCTCCCTGCAGCCGCGCCATCAAGTCGAGCAGTTCGACGAGGCTGATCGTATTGCCGAGCCCGCCACCGATGTTGAAGGCTTGCTCCGAAAGCGTGTGAATGTTGGATTGCGCCAGCAGGAACGCGTCCACCAGATCGTCGGCGAAGAGGATGTCGCGGACCTGCATGCCGTCGCCGTAGAAGGTGATCGGCTTGCCTTCGATTGCGCGAATCAGAAAGTGCGCGACCCAGCCCTGATCTTCATTTCCCATCTGATGCGGACCGTAGATGCAACTCATGCGGAAGACGACGGCGGGCATGCCGAAGGTTCGCGCGTAATCCAGCACGTACTGATCGGCAGCCCCTTTCGAGCAGCCGTACGGGCTATGAAAATCCAGCGGCCGATCTTCGCTGATGCCGGTGCGGAGGGCGGCGTCCAACGGCTGATAGCGCGTGCAGTTCTTTTCCAGCGCGAGGTCGGCGAGACCTCCGTAGACCTTGTTCGTCGACGTGAACAGAAGGGGCGGAGGATTGTCACGCCGGCGGATCTCTTCGAGCACATTCAACGTGCCACCGACGTTCACTTCAAAATCGTGCAGGGGATCCGCCAGGCTGGTGGTCACCGCTACCTGTGCGGCGAAATGAAACACCTGGTCGGCGGAGCGGACGGCGGTGCGCAAAGTTTCGCGATTTCGAATATCGGAGATCTCCACCTGCAGAGCATCGCCGTGTTTCTCGCGCAGCCAGGCGACATTTCGCTCGCTGCCGGCTCGCGAAAGATCGTCGTAGACCAGCACGGAACGACCGGAGGACAAGAGGCGATCCGCCAGATTCGTGCCGATGAAACCAGCGCCGCCGGTGATCAGCACGTGACCACGCCGCGAGCCGTTGGTCTTGCCCCGCGACGTGCTCCGCGCGTCTTCGCGCACCGCTTCCAGCCCGCCCTCCGACCACAATCGGAACAGCAGTTTCGGACTCCCGTCGGCGCGTTTTAGTCCATAGTGGTACTCGCGTTCGTCGGAATGGTAGGAATCTCCGCCGCCGGTCGCGGGAATGCGATCGTGCGCGGATTGCCAGTAGATCCGCTCGACGGGCGCGTCCAACGCATCGACGAGCGCTCGCACCTGCGCCCATTCTTCGCCGCGCCAGGTGGAGAAGCCGGTTTGCGTAACCCACAACTGGTTCGTCTCGCCGAGGCGCTCCAGTTTCGCGCGCGCATCGCTCACCTCGCGCTCCCATCCGCGCCAGGGAAACTCGGTACTGCCCGGGAAGCCGTGGAGGCTCACGGCGTCGATATACTTCAGGACGCCGCGCTCCTGCATGAGTTCGAGCCAGCCCAGATCAACCGGCCACGTCCCGGGGAGCACCGTCTTCTTACCGCGTTTGTGCGCCCAGTAGGCGGCGCCGCCGATCATCTCGCTGAAGATCTGCCATTCGGGATCGATGCGCGCGTCCCACTCGCTCGGGCTGTTGGGCTGGTTCCACAACTCGACCCAATCGAAGTATTGACCGAACCGCGTGATCATCACGTCGATGAAATCGGCATACGCTTTGGGCGTGCGCGGCGGCGAGGAGAACTTGGGCACGATTCCGAGCGGCGCGGGTGTGTAGAGGACGCACGGAAGAATGTTGAAGTCCTGTGCAAGGCGCGGCAGCAGCCAGGCGTACCAGCCATCGCCTTCGGAAGCGTACCAGTCCGCCCAACAGATACCCGTGCGCAGGTCGCGAACCTTTAGCGCGTGCAGGTCGGCGAGCACAGTCTCCACACGATCGTACTCGCCGGGGCGAAACCACTCGACTATGCCGAGCGTTGGTGTTCGCGTCTTCCCGGAGGCGGCCTTTGGCCCACGTCTCATACCATCAGTCCCCGTGCCGCGAGTTCCGCTCTCGCCTCCAGGCCGCGGTCGATGGCGGTCTGGCCTTCGAGCCATGCCGCGAGATCCTCCAACCCCTGTTCGAGCGATACCAGCGGCTGCCAACCAAGCACGCGTCTGGCAAGCGAGATGTCGGCGAAGCAATGGCGGATGTCTCCCGCACGGTAGTTTCCGGTGATCGCCGGCTTGATGTGCGAACTGCCGATCGCGCGAATCGTCCGCTCCGCCACCTCCTTCACGGTCATCGGCAGTCCGCTCGATATGTTGAAGGCTTGACCGGCAGCCGCTGGAGTTTCCAACGCCAGGCGGCATGCGCGCGCCACGTCGTACACGCTGACGAAATCGCGCATCTGCAGTCCATCTTCGAAGATCAGCGGCGGCTGACCGTTGAGCACCCGCGATGCAAAATTGCTGAGCACCCCGGTGTAGGGATTAGAGAGAGCCTGGTCCGGTCCGTACGTGTTGAAGAAGCGCAGGGCGACCGTTGGAATGCCGTAAGCGCGCCCTACGATGAGGCACAGACGCTCCTGATCGAATTTCGAGAGGGCGTAGACCGACGCAAGCGCGGGCATCTTGCTCTCGGGTGTGGGCACAGGGATCAACGGCCGCCCAAGGTCGTCCTTGCTCTCCCAATCGCCCATCTTGAGCTGTTCGAGAGTGCGGTCCTGTGCTATCTGGACATTGCCATCAAGGTCCTGGTAGAGGCCCTCTCCGTAAATGCTCATACTCGACGCGACTACGAGAGTTTCCACCGGACGAGTACTTAGCGCCTGCAGGAGGAGAGCTGTTCCAAGGTTGTTGACGCTGGTGTAGTCGGCAATCTGGTACATGCTCTGGCCCACGCCTACCAAAGCCACCAGATGAATCACGGCGTGAGCCCCATCCAGTGCGCGCGCAAGCACTGCCGGATCGCACACATCGCCGACCATCAACTCCACATCCGGGGAAAGATATGACGGACGGCGGCGCTCGGGGCCATGGACCTGTGGGACCAGGCTGTCCAGGGCGCGGACGGAATATCCACGGGCCAGTAACTCTTTAGATACGTGCGAACCTATAAATCCGGCTCCGCCAGTTACTAAGATTAACTTTGCCATGATTGACTAACCACTGGGACTAGCTTAAGGAGTCCACGCCTATTCGGCAAGCTACAAACCCAGTACGGTAGTTGGTTTTCGAACGTCTTTAGAATCTTTTGTTTAAGTGGGGCCTGCGGGTGTCAAAAAGTTCACATCCAATAGGCGCCGAAGCGGGCGCCGTGTTAAGTAGTTAACGAGTTACAGATCACTTCCAGGCGATACTGTCGGGTGTGCTTTCAGCTTGCCCTGCAATCTTTCTCCAAAAGACGCATTCCGGAGGCGCTTCACTTACTGGATCGTGCTGAACTTCACGGGCACAATGCCGATTCGTGCGGGGCTCACCGCTGGCTGTGCTGGATGCTGGCCGGTCAATTCGAGAATGCCTGGAGAGAGAGCGACCGGATCGCCGCTCGCGGCACACCGGATCCGCACCGGTTCTGGGACGGATGCCCGTTCACCGGCAAGCGCGTAATGATCCGCTGCCTGCATGGGTTCGGCGATGCCATTCAGTTCGCTCGCTACGCGCCGATGGTTCGCCGCGACGCCGCGCGGGTGATGGTGCAAACGCATGGTGAACTGATCAACGTGATGGGTGGGATTTCCGGCGTCGACGACGTGATCACCTGGTCCGACGAGGGCTCCGCCCCATGGGATCAACAGATCGAACTGATGGAACTGCCGCGCGCGTTCCGCACGACTCTCGACACGATTCCGAATGTAGTTCCTTACTTGCACCTGACGCCGGAGCAGAAAGTGCGGAGCCGGATCGAAGATCCACCAAATGGGAAGGTGCGGATTGGATTGCAGTGGGGCTCGGGCGCCTGGAACCCCGAACGTTCGATTTCCCTTGCCGATCTGCGCCCGCTGCTTCACGTCCCGGAGTTCGAATACTTCAGCTTTCAACGCGGAGAGCCGCGCGCGGAACTCGCCAACTTCGAATCACCCTACCCGATCCACGATGTCTCCGGCGAGTCTCCCGACCTTATCGAAGCAGCGGCAGACCTGCTGAACATCGACCTCCTGATTACCGTGGACACCATGCTTGCCCACCTTGCCGGTGCCCTGGCGATTCCCGTTTGGGTGCTGCTGCCCTGGGAAGCCGATTGGCGCTGGATGCTGCACCGCCGCGACAGTCCGTGGTATCCCACGATGACGTTGTTCCGCCAGCCCGCTCCGGGGGAGTGGCACTCCGCGGTCCTCGAGGCCGCGGCAGCGCTTCCGACGGTCCTATCAAGATGACTGCTTCGCTACTGCCCAGTGACGACTGCGTGATTTGCTTCGCCGCACATCCCGACGACGAGACTATCGGCGCCGGCGGTCAGTTTCCCTTGCTGCGGAACGCCTGGATCGTACATGCGACCGACGGCGCGCCGCGCAATATGCTCGATGCGCACGCCCACGGGTTCACCAGCCGCGAGGCATACGCCGATGCTCGTCGTCAGGAGTTGGGGGCCGCGCTCCAACTCGCGGGCATCGATAGCGAGCGCGCCCTCGCCCTCGGATTCGCCGACCAGGAGTGTGCGCACCAACTCGCCGGCCTGACGCGGCGCGTAGGGGCGCTGCTGCGCGAGATGCAGCCGCACACCGTGCTAGTCCCGCCTTACGAGGGCGGCCATCCCGACCACGACTCGCTCGCGTTCGCGATCCATCTCGCCTGTCGCGACCTCGCCAACCAGAGCCGCTGTGTTCCCAAGGTGGTAGAGTACGCGCTCTATCACGGACAATTCGGGCGCCTCACAACTAACGAGTTTTTGGCGCGGGCTGCGGAGGATGCAATCACTGTCCCGCTTAGTGAGTTGGTGGCAAACCTTAAGCGCCAGATGCTGCAGTGCTTCGCCACGCAGAGCGCCGCCCTCGCAGCGTTTTCCACGGCGTACGAGCGCTTCCGTCCTGCACCACGGTACAACTTCGCCGAGCCGCCGCACGCCGGCACGCTGTACTACGAGAGGTTCGATTGGGGCATCGACGGCTCCGTGTGGCGGGCTCGTGCTGTCGAAGCGGCGCGCGAGCTAGAGGTGGCGATATCCTGACGATCCTCAGCGTC
Source organism: Candidatus Solibacter sp. (assembly GCA_025463045.1). Classification (GTDB taxonomy): domain Bacteria; phylum Acidobacteriota; class Terriglobia; order Bryobacterales; family Bryobacteraceae; genus Solibacter. The sequence continues at coordinate 15,728 of JAOAPT010000148.1, read as the reverse complement.
GCGTATCCGTTCGCGCCGGTCAGCCTCGACTCTGCCGGAGGCGCTGAACAGATCCTCGCGCTGCTCGATCGCGGCCTCAATGCCGCCGGGCACCACTCGATCGTGATAGCGGCCGAGGGCTCGCGGGTCATGGGCGAACTGATCGCGATTCCGGCCGACAATGCCGAGTCCGACTCCACATATCGACGATGGCAGTCGACAATCTGTGAGGTGCTGCGCGGCCGCCGCGTCGACGTTGTGCATTTCCACGGCCTCGATTTCTTCCACTACCTGCCGGCTGCGGGGCCGCCCGCGCTGGTTACGCTGCACCTTCCGCCGTCCTTCTACCCGGAGACGATCTTCAACCTGCCGCGTGCGCATACGTGGTTGAACTGTGTATCCGCATCGCAAGCGAGCGCCTGCCCGCCGTCCGCGCTGATGACCCCCGTAATCGAGAACGGCGTTCCTTTGGATCTGCTGAAGGCGCCCAATGCCCCGGCGGAGGATTACGTCCTCGCGCTCGGACGGATCTGCCCCGAGAAGGGATTTCACCTTGCGATCGACGCGGCGGAGAAGGCCGGTGTTCCGCTCTACCTCGCGGGCAAGCTCTTCCCTTACCCGGAACACGAGCAGTATTGGCACCAAGTGCTGCAGCCCAGGCTATCGCCGCCGCACCGCTTTCTTGGCCCGGTCGGGATCGCCGAGAAAGTACGCCTGATGGCATCGGCCCGCTGTGTTCTGATACCGAGCCTCGTGGCCGAAACCAGTTCGCTCGTGGCGATGGAGTCGCTTGCCTGCGGAACTCCGGTCGTCGCCTTCCCTTCCGGCGCGCTTGCCGAGGTGATCGAAGAAGGGCGTACAGGATTCCTCGTACGCGATGCCGACGAGATGGCGCGCGCGATTGCCGGCGTCGACCGGCTGGATGCCGCAGTCTGCCGCTCCGCTGCGTCGGAGCGATTCTCCGCGGAGCGAATGGTGCGGGAATATAGCCAACTTTATGTATCTTTTCTCGCTTCTAGTTGAAAGTACAAACCTTTAATCTCACGTTAATTGACCTTCTGCTGTGCCTCCGATTACAATCGGGTTTGCAAGTAGACGTACAGTTCTGAGGGCCTCTTCCTCCACCCCTTTTCTGCCGCCCCTTTCCCTCGTTTTTAGGATGTGATCCCCTGATATTTCGTTCGCCCACAGTGCGCGAGTTCTTACGACCCTTCCGCGGCGAGTATCTTCGCTACACGGCAGGCGTCGTCCTGCGCCAGGCCCTGATCGTGATCGGAGGCTACTCGCTGGTGTGGGTGCTCCGACTGTGCGTTGCACATGCCACACTGCCCGAGTGGCTGTTCGTTGCTGCTTTCATGGCGTTTGATACCACGTACCTCGCGTTCGACTTGCGGCTGAACTACTTCTTTTCGGAGCGCATCAGCTATCCGCTTTTCGCGAGCCTCCGAAACGGGGCGCTGGAAAAAGTACTCGGGATGCCGATGGAGTGGCATCAACGGCAGAGCTCCGGCGAACTGGTCGGAGAGGTCAACAGCGGCGTCGGCAAAGTGGTACAAACCGTGGAAGGACTAAGCCGCGAGCTCGTGCCGGCGCTGATCCAGACGGCCTTCAGCCTGGTGCCCCTGTTCCTGATCAGCGCGATCACGGCGCCGCTGCTGCTTCCCGCCCTGGTAATTTTCCTGTGGCTGACGATCATCGAAAATCGCGAGCGACGGCCATTTGCGAAACGCCGCTACAAACACTACGCGCGTGATTTTGGACTCTTTTCCGATAGTGTGCAGGCAGTCGAACCGGTGGTCCGTTACGGTCAGGAGGATCAGATTCTGCACAAGTATCGCCGGGTACAACAGCAGATTCAGGAGGAAGGGCTCGCCGAAGCGCGCATCGGGAACAAATTCGGCATCCGGAGAAATTTCACGATTTCGGCCGCCAGGCGAATCTGCCAGGGCGTTTGGATTTGGCAATACCGTCACAACGTCATTGATGCGGCGAGCATTATGTATCTCAACATGCTCACCGATCAGTTGCTGGCATCATTCGGCGGCTATGCATCGCTCCTCGAGCGGCTCTACGACGGCATCGAGCCCACGCGAGTTCTGGTGAAGCTCATGAGCGACGAACCGGTGATCGCACACGATCCGTCGGCGCCGCGCGTTCCACTTAAGAACGGTGCGGCGATCCGGATGCGAAACATCCACTTCACTTACCCGAAGCGCAGCGAACCGGTTCTCCGGGGGTTGAACCTCGAGATCGCACCCGGGACGATCCTCGGCATCGTCGGCCGCTCGGGCTGCGGGAAGACGACCATCCACAGCCTGTTGACCCGACTCTACGATGTGCAGGAGGGAGGCGTCGAAATCTGCGGTAAAGATGTGCGGCAGTGGCCGTTATCGCAACTGCGATCGACGTTTTCGTACGTTTCACAGAACGGCGGCGTGTATCTGAGCGGAATGCGGATTGCCGACATACTGCGGTTCACTCGCCCGGACGCGACGATGAGAGACGTCGTACAAGTCGCCAAGGCGGCGTGCATACATGACGATATCTGCCGCATGCCGATGAAGTATCGCACGCGCATCGGGCAGAACGGCGTAAGTCTTTCCAAGGGACAGCAGCAGCGGGTGGCTCTCGCCCAGGCGCTCATCGCGATGACGGCGGAGCGAAAGATTCTCGTGCTGGATGAATTTACCAGCGCGCTGGACAGCGAAACCGAGGCTCGCATTCTTCAGAACATCGAACCGTGGTTGATTGGCCAGACTGTGATCATCATCGCGCATCGGTTGTCGACCTTGCGCAAGCTTGCCCACGAGATCGTGGTATTGGACGAGCACGGTATCGCGGAGCGAGGTACCCATTCGGAACTCGTGGATGCCGGCGGATGGTACTCCGGAATGGTGCACTTACAGAACGTGTCGCCGGAGATCTTACAGACTTCGACCTAACCGTACGAAAGACTTCAGACATTATCACTAGAGCTATTGCGTTACTCCAGACGTTGTCTATAATCGGACCGTATGCCGTCCGACGATGGTTTGGAAGAAGCGGCGGAACTCGCCCTGACACAGCTAATCGAGGCTATTTACCAACGTTCGGAAGCTCTTGCACACGACGTCTCGGCGGAGGAGTACTCGTTGTTGGACAGGAAGGTCTCGGAATCCGACGAGTCCTGGAAACTCGCCCGTCAGCGTCTGCGCATGGCCAGACAGACAGGCGTCGATCAACCTGAAAGAACTTCAAGGCTTGCCGGCTTACCTGTAAGATTCCGGAGCGCCTGAGTAAGCCTTCTCTCGACTCGCCATCCGCCGGTCACTCCATTGGCAACCCAAGTGCACCCATAGCACCACCGAACAAATTCTTCCCGGTCACTTGGAAAGGAAAAGAATATGGCAACTCAATGGGAAACTCACCCTGGCGCGCGGACCATGGGACCGCTTCCAGTAGTGGGACGAAGCACTCTTACTGCCAACGGCAAAACCAATCGACAGGCCAACACGGCCACAACCGATCTTCTGATAAATTCTCTCGGATGGTTCAGCATCGGCCTTGGACTCGCCGAAGTACTGGCTCCGCGGAAGGTCGCGAAAATCACCGGCGCACGAAAACATACCGGGTTGATCCGGGCCTTCGGCGTTCGCGAAATCATCAGCGGAGTCGGGATTCTCACGAATCGCCGAGCAGCGGGTTGGGTATGGTCCCGGGTGGGCGGCGATATGCTCGACCTGGCTTCACTTGGAGCCGCGATGACGCGCTCCGGGCGGAATCGCAGTAAGACCCTGCTGTCCGCTGCCGCAGTCGCGGGCGTCACGGTTCTCGACATTCGGGCCGCCCAACAGGTCAGCGCTCAAAAGGAGGAGCACGACGCTTTGGACCGGCTGGAGGCCAGCGTAATCGTCAACCAGTCGCCCGAAGAATGCTACACCTTCTGGCGGCATCTCGAAAATTTGCCTCGCTTCATGAGCTATTTGGAATCCGTCCGTGACATGGGGAACGGGCGGTCCCACTGGGTGGCGCTGGCTCCGGGAAATCTGAAGCTCGAGTGGGATGCCGAAATCACCGAGGATAAGCCCGGCCAGACGATCGCGTGGCGCTCGCTGCAGGGGAGCGAAGTTACTACCACCGGTTCAGTCGAGTTCCAGAAGGCAGCGGGCAATCGTGGCACCATTGTCCGCGTCCAGATGAGCTTCGCGGCACGCGGTCAGGCGCTCGCAAGGCTTGCGAAACTGGCGGGTAAACATCCCGAGCAGATGGTGTACAAAGATCTCCGCCGTTTCAAGCAAGTCATGGAAACCGGCGAAGTGATAACGACTGAAGGCCAGCCCGCGGGACGAACCAGTGGCGCTACCTGGCTGGATAGCATTGCCCGTTAATGGGAGCACAAGGAGGCAGATATGAAAGCGAATTGCTGGCAATCCAAAAAGAAAATGTCTGTGGAAACTGTTCCTGACCCCAAGATCTTGAACTCCCAGGACGCAATCGTCAAAATCACAACCACCGCAATCTGCGGTTCGGATCTTCACCTTTACAACGGGTTCGTGCCATCCATGCAGCAAGGGGATATCGTCGGCCACGAATTCATGGGAGAAGTGGTCGAAACCGGAAAATCCGTGAGCAAATTGAAGGTCGGCGACCGGGTGGTCGTTCCCTTTCCGATCTCGTGCGGGAAATGTTTTTTCTGCGAGAAGCAGATGTACTCGCTGTGCGAGAATTCGAACCCAAACGCGTGGCTGGCTGAGAAGATGTGGGGCCATTCGCCGGCCGGCATCTTCGGATATTCCCACCTGCTCGGCGGCTTCGCGGGCGGGCAGGCGGAATATGCTCGTGTACCTTTTGCCGACGTGGGCCCGCTCAAAATCGAGAACGGCTTCACCGATGAACAGGTGCTGTTTCTGTCCGACATCTACCCCACCGGGTACATGGCGGCGGAGGCTTGCGACATCAAACCCGGCGACACGATCGCAGTCTGGGGCTGCGGTCCCGTCGGTCAATTCGCCATCAAGAGCGCGTTCCTACTCGGCGCGGAACGCGTGATTGCGATCGACAAAATCCCCGAACGACTGCGCATGGCGCGCGAGCTGAGCGGCGCGATCACCCTCAACTTCGACGAGGTGGACGTGCTGGAATCGCTGAAAGAGTTGACCGGCGGGCGCGGCCCCGACGCGTGCATCGATGCTGTCGGAATGGAAGCGTACGGGCACGGACCGGTGTATGCATACGATCGTGCCAAGCAGGCCATGATGCTGGAAACCGATCGCCCCATCGCGCTGCGCGAAGCGATTCTCGCCTGTCGGAACGGAGGCGTGGTCTCGATCGCGGGAGTCTACGGCGGCTTCGTCGACAAGATGCCGTTCGGTTCGCTGATGAATCGTTCACTCACCATCAAAACCGGGCAGACTCACGTTCACCGCTACATGAAGCCCCTGCTGGATAGAGTCGAGAGAGGTGAAATTGACCCGAGCTTCGTGATCACCCACCGGCTGAAGCTCGAGGACGCGCCGCATGGCTACGACATGTTCAACAACAAAGAAAACGAGTGTATCAAGGTGGTGTTGAAACCCTAACAAGGGTGGCCGGGGCTGCGCTAATACCGACAGCCCCGGCCTGACCTCAAAGCTCCTCTACCTCGGTTTCCTCTACCACTTCTTCGATCTCTTCCTCTTCCTCCGTGGTGTCGCCAATCAGAATCGACTCGACCATCTGCGCTAGCGTTTCGTCAGCTTCGTTCTCTTCCTCGAGCGTTTCCTGCAAGAGGTCGAACGCATCGTGCTGCCCGAGCATTTCCGCCATTGCGCACATCGATTCGTATGCCACCATCTCCCAGTGCTCCACTTTGCGCGCACCCGTTGCCAGCCCGACATCGAGCGTGGAAGACTTCTCCATGTCCGCAATGATCGTGTCGCCATCCGCCAGCAGTCCACGAAGCCCTTCGGACTCCCTGCCTCGAGGCTCCTCGCCCATCTGTTCAAAAATCGTTTCCAACCGACTTACGTGCTGCCTGGTTTCTTCCAGGTGCGAGGAAAATGCGCCGGCGAGTTCCTCCGAGGATGCCGCCGCCATCATCTTCGGCAAAGCCGCCAAAATCTGCGTCTCCGCCTCATACAGCGTCTCCAGCCCCCGTTCAAACAAGTCTTCGAATTTCGTGTCTTTCTTCATTTCACCCTCCTGCCGTGTTGCGGATGGAGTGCATGCATCGCTCCGTTGTTTTGAAACGCCCGCACCTTTTTCGGGCGCGCAGAATCAAGCGTGATAGATTTTGCGCGCCGCAAAGGAGTACGTCTCCCCGCGCTGCAGGTATTGCACTCGATCCTGCAGTCCGGCGGCTTCGACCTCGCGGACGAAATTACTCAGCGGGTCTTTGAAGACGTCGTAGTCGTCGTAGTGAACCGGGATATTCAAGTCGGCACCCACGATACGCAATGCCTGGATTCCCTGCTTCGCGTCCATCGTCACCAGTATCCCCATCACCCGCGTGCCGCCCAAATGCAGCACTGCAAGATCGATCTGCGGATACTGCTTAGGAATCTCCAACAGGTCGCTGAAAACCAACGTGTCTCCGCTGACGTATACTCGGTACTCTTCGCCATCGCGCCGATTGCGGAATTCGAGCATGCTTCCCATGACGGCGGGGAGCAGCGCGGAGGCAAGCAGCGGCCCATGCGTGCCGGGCAGCGAGGTGATGCGCAGCGAGGCTGAACCCTTGCGGATCGCGGCTGAATCCCACGTGCGCATCGGGTACGTTCTGGTGAATCCCCGGCTGCCGAGAGTTCGTGCCGCGGATTCCGTCGTAAAGATCGGCATGTCTCTCCGCAGCCGTTTCTGTACGAGTTTGTCGAAGTGATCCTCATGCAGGTGCGAGAGGAGCACCAGGTCGACCGGCGGCAGTTCGTCGAAGCTCACCGACGGATCGGTCAAACGCGTCGAATGCAGGCCGTACCCGATGTGCACCTGTTCGCCGCGATGGAGGAAGTTCGGGTCCGTCAGGATCGTCATCCCGCCGAAGCGAATCAACGTCGTCGCCGTGCCGACGAAGTGAATCGACCCTTCGTCAGACTCGGCCGCGCGTCCCGTGGGCGGAAGCTCGAGGCGATAGCTTCGCGCCGCCGGACGAGTTCGCCGGTTCCACAGTATGGCTACAGCTACGGCGACGGTCAATCCAAACCAATGCCTCAGTTTCATAGCACCCCGAGCGTAGCCCGATCTCTGCCGTACCGCTGTTCCGTTCATCTCAGGCGGCATTTCGCTGTACTAGGATGTGTGATCAGTTCAACAGGATTTCCATGGTGCGCCTTCTCGCCATGCTTGTTTGGGCGGCAATAGTGGGTGTCACTGCATCCGGTCGGAGTGCCGCGACGATTGGCGTGTTCATGGATGTCGACGCCGTCCCCGGCGCGGGCCTGATCGAAATCATGAAGAACCGGAAGGGGACGTTGCTCCCCAAATTGTTGACGAGGCCCGGCTGGTTGGGTGCGGGGAAAAAGCTGGCGAATGCGGCCGCGGTCGGATTGATCTGATTGGCCGGAATCAGGCCGCCGGCGTAAACCGTGCGCCCCACTCCATTTGTTCCGCATTTTGGCATTGTAGATCGTCAATCCTGGAACGCCGCTAAAGTTGCCTGCGATCACCTGCGCGGTGGGAACGCTCCTCAACTGAGTCATGGCGCCGTTATCGAACGTACCCTCCCAAGATCCGAAGATGAACGTCTTGTCTTTCATAATCGGCCCGCCGAAGTTCGCGCCCATCTGGTTGTGCACAAAGCGCGGATCGGGATTGTTGGTGGTGTTGAAGAAGCTGCGCGTCCGCAGCACATTGCCGCTATAGAATTCGTACGCTCCGCCGTGCCAGTCATTCGTGCCGGCGCGCGTTACGTCGGTGACCAGGGAGCCGCCCACAAATCCACGGTCTGCGCGCAAGTTGCTCGTTTCGACCATCAATTCCTGCACGTTCTCCGTCGGCTGCACCCGGCCTGCGGTCCCACGGCAGGGTTCCAGGTTGGTTACCCCTCCATGCGGTATTCATTGTCATAGGCATCTGCCCGTTGGTGCTGAAGTAGCGGTTCCGATAGGGATCACGCACCAAATCGAGGACGGACAGGGGCGGCTTAATGCTCGTTTGCAGGCCGCGATTTCCTGGTGGTTCCGATCGATTACCGGCAGTTCCCGCACAGTACGCGTACCGAACCCGACCGCCATCCCGGCCCCGTCGGGGTCGATGACAGGCGACGTCCCTTTGATCTCAACGACCTGGTCCGACGGCCCAGCTTCCAGTGTGACGTTGGTAATCGCGCCTCTGTTTGGCGGCGCGCGCGTTTGTATCCTGCGATCTCCACCTGCATGCTATAGGTGCCAGGGGGTAAATCGACGAACACGAAGGCACCATCAAGCCCAGAAAGTGCCTTCTGGGTCATGTTGGTTTGTACATTGACTACAGTTACCGTTGCATTCGGAATTACATTACCGGAGGCACTGGTTATTTTAGCTGAGAACGCTCCGCCGCGTGTTTAGACGCAGAGAATAAAGGCGCCGGACAACAGCAAAGCACATACCCACCTAGATTTTATTTAATTCATTGCGGATTAATTCTCCTCAGGTGACTAACTTTCTAATTAGAGACTCTCAGTCACTTACTAATCGATCAAGAGTTGCCGTCCCTCAGCTGTAAAGTCGGGCGCAAACAACTCTCAACCGACATGTCGCGCGCTATGTCGGATCGTGTGAATTCTTTCAACGGTCCGCCGACTGCAAAGACTCAGCCTCTATGCCTACCAAAACCGATCCTAAAGAACGCGGAGTGAAACCTCCCTTCGCGGAACCGCGGCAAAGCCCCCCGGGGCACGAGTCCGAAATGCGAACCAAGCCGGACCACGGTGAACAGTCGTACCGCGGGTTCGACCGTTTGCGCGGCATGGCAGCCTTGATCACCGGCGGAGACAGCGGAATTGGAAAAGCCGTTGCCATCGCGTACGCCCGCGAAGGCGCGGACGTTGCGATCGCGTATTTACCCGAGGAGGAGGGCGACGCTCGCGAAACAGCGCGATGGGTCCAGGATGCCGGACGCACCTGCCTTCAATTCGCCGGCGATATACGTGACGAAGGCTACTGCAGGGAAATCGTAGAAAGCACGGTCCGCAAATTCGGCCGTCTCGACATACTGGTCAATAACGCCGCTTATCAAATGACGCACCAGAAGCTGGAAGAGTTCTCTTCCGAAGAGTGGGACGTCACCTTCCGCACGAATGTTTACGCAATGTTTTACCTATCCAAAGCAGCCGTTCCTCACATGAAGCCCGGCAGCACCATCATCAATACTGCGTCCGTGCAAGCGTACCAACCGAACGGCCAATTGCTGGCATACGCAACCACAAAGGGCGCAATCATCACCTTCACCAAGGCGCTGGCGGAGCTCGCGATCGAACAGAGCATTCGCGTGAACGCCGTAGCGCCGGGCCCAGTGTGGACGCCGCTCATCCCCTCGACGATGCCCGACGAAAAGGTAAAACACTTCGGCGAGAAAGATCCAATGACGCGCCCCGCTCAGCCCGCGGAACTGGCGCCGGCTTACGTCTTCCTTGCATCGAACGACTCGAGCTACGTCACCGGCTCCGTGATGGACCTGACCGGAGGGCGCAAGCTGCCATGAAGCGCAATCTCTGGCTGATTGGCTCCGGCACGGTCGCAGCAGGCGTATCGGCGGCTGTTCTCTTACGCCGCGGTCAATCGATAGAACTGCGCGGAAAAGTCGTGCTGATTACCGGCGGCTCGCGCGGCCTTGGCATTGCCCTCGCCCGGGCTTTCGCGCAGGAGGGCGCCCGCCTCGCTCTCTGCGCTCGAAGCAAAGAGGAACTCGCCGTCGCCAAACAGGACCTTTCCGAGCGCGGGGCCGAAGTGATCACGATTCCGTGCGACGTGACCGACCGCGGACAGGTCGAGCATCTCGTCGAGGCCGCCGTTGGGCACTACGGCCGCCTGGACGTGCTGGTCAACAACGCGGGCGTAATCCACGTGGGCCCGATCGACGCGATGACGGTCGAGGATTTCGAGGTCGCAATGAACACTATGTTCTGGGGTCCGGTCTACACCACGCTAGCCGCCCTCCCGCACCTTCGAAATCGGCGGACGCGCATCGTGAACATCACGTCTGTCGGCGGGAAGGTGAGCGTGCCGCACCTGATCCCATACAGTTGCGCCAAGTTCGCGGCCGTCGCGTTCTCCGAGGGCATGCGCGCCGAATTGCAGGGCACCGGCGTGAAGGTCGTGACGATCGCGCCCGGTCTCATGCGAACCGGCTCGCACCTCAACGCGGTGATCAAGGGCGCCGAAGAGGGCGAGGCGGCATGGTTCAGCCTCGGCGCCAGCCTTCCCGGAATTTCGATCAGCGCGACGGATGCCGCCGCGGCCATCGTCGACGCGACGCGCAAAGGAAGCTCCGAGAAAATCCTGAGCGCGCCCGCGAACCTGATCTCCACGCTGCACGGGCTCTTTCCCGGGAAGACCGCCGACCTCCTGGGCCAAATCAGCCGCCTTCTCCCTCACGGCAAGTCACGGACTGAGCTCGGCTCCGAAAGCCCCATCCTCGAAAGGCCGTGGATGCGTGCGTTGACCATCTTGGGACGCTTGGCTGCCGAACAGTTTCTGCAGCCCGCAACACGAAAACCACGCCACGCATAAAATGCTAAACAAGAAATATTCTGTTTCCAACATCGCCAAAACGGCGTTCGAAAACTTCGGCTTCACCTCCCTCCGCCCGGGACAGGAGGAGGCCATCACCGCGGTGCTCGACGGACGCGATGTTCTCGTGGTCCAACCCACCGGCTCGGGCAAGTCCGCGATCTACCAGATCGCGGGCCAGCTCATTGACGGCGCCACCGTCATCGTGTCACCCTTGATCGCGCTGCAGAAAGACCAGGTGGATTCAATCGATCGCCAGAACGCGTCCCCGGCGGCGGCCCTGAATTCGACGCTGCCTGTGGCAGAAATACGCGACAGTCGGCAACGGGTCGAGAAGGGAGCGATCGAGTACTTCTTCCTCGCGCCGGAACAACTGCGTAAGCCCGATACCGTCGAACTCCTGACGCAGGCGCACGTCTCGCTCTTTGTCGTCGACGAGGCGCACTGCATCTCGTCGTGGGGGCACGATTTCCGCCCGGACTATCTGCGTCTCGGCAACATCGTCGAAGCGCTCGGCCACCCGCGCGTGCTTGCGCTTACGGCAACCGCCACGCCGAAAGTCCGCGACGAGATCGTCGGGCGGTTAGGCATGCGTAGTCCGAAGATCTTCGTCCGCGGTTTCGACCGGCCCAACATCCACTTGCGCGTCGATCACTTCAAGACCGAAACCGAAAAGCGCGATGCCCTCGTCCATCGGGTTGTCTGGTCCGACAAACCGGGTATCGTCTATACTTCAACGCGCAAGGCCGCTGAAGAAATCATGCAGGCGCTCGCCGAAGAACAGGTCGATGCGCTCTTCTACCACGGGGGCATGAAACCGAAGGAACGCCACGAAGTTCAAGAACGCTTCATGACCGGCAACGCGGAGGTCATGGTCGCGACCAACGCGTTCGGCATGGGCGTGGACAAGCCCGACATCCGCTTTGTCTACCACTACGACGCTTCCGACTCGCTCGACTCGTATTACCAGGAGATCGGCCGCGCCGGTCGCGATGGTAAGAATGCCGACGCTGTGCTTTTCTTCCGCCGCCAGGATATCGGCGCGCAGAGTTTTAAGACCGGCGAGGGACGCATCCCGACCGAAGTGCTCGAGCAGGTGATCGAACGTGTCGCCGGCGAAGAAGTTCCGGTCGACCCGAACGATCTTGCGAAAGATGTGGGCCTCTCGCCTCGCAAGCTGACGAGTGCGCTGCAACGCCTGCAGGATGCGGGCGCCCTGGAGACGCTTCCCACAGGTGAGGTGCGTGCCGCTGACGCGGATCCCGCCGAGGCCGTGCAGGTCGCGGCCCAGGAACAGGACGCGGTGCGCGAGGGCAAGCGGGAACGTCTGCAAAAAATGCGCGAATACGCAGAAACTACGGGGTGCCGCCGCGAGATGCTCCTTCGCTATTTGGGCGACGCGTTCCAGGGTCCCTGCGGCCGCTGCGACAATTGCGAGGCCGCCGCGGGGGATGGAGCTGTCGATCCCAAGGCCGGCACTCGCCGAGAAGTCGTGTAGGTCGGCGGCGCGAAACTCTTTCGCTGGTCCCCCGCCGCACTTTGGACTCGGGCGTGCCTTCAGTGTGTCGGAGCCGTCATGAAATCGCTGCCGCCGTTCGACCCACACTCAGGCGACGTCAATGTCGTCATCGAGACGCCGAAAGGCCATCGCGCCAAGTACCACTACGAGGAGCAGAAGGATCTCTATCTCCCCAAGTCGCTGCTCCCCGAGGGCATGGTCTTCCCGTTCGACTTCGGCTTCATTCCCGGAACTCTTGGCGAAGACGGAGATCCCCTCGACATCCTGGTCCTCATCGACGAACCCGCAGCGCAAGGCAGTCTCGTCGCCACGCGCTTACTCGCCGTGATCGAGGCAGAGCAGACAGAGGACGGCGAAACCAAGCGCAACGACCGACTGATCGGCGTCGCGTCCGTCTCCCGACACTACCGTTCCGTTCAGTCGCTGGAGCAACTGAACCCGAATCTGCTTGAGGAGATCGAGCATTTTTTCATTTCTTACAGTGAGCTCTCCGGCAAGAAATTCCGCCCTCTGAGCAGGGCGGGCGCTGACCGCGCACTAAAGCTCATCGAGTCCGCCCGCCATCCCAAGTGATTGCCGGTTACCCTGCGGCGCGAGTCTTGGGGCGTATTTCCTGCGCTGTCCGCTTGGCGGGTTTATTGAAGTTGCTCATCCGGATTGCCCCGTGATCGGTGAGGCGCTCGCCGGATTCAGGCTTGGCCGAAGTCGCTTTACTCTTGCTCGAGGTGCTCTGGCTACTTCGTCTCCAGCACGAACGCGAGATTCGCTGCCTGCGTGGGAATCGACTTGAAGGCCTTGCCGGCCAGCAATTGCTGCCGGTCGTCCACGGTCTTCTCCCACGACGCAAAACTGATGCTGAGCGACGCCATAGCGGATCGAATGGTGCGAGCGATGGAGATCGCGTCCTGCACGCTCGAAATCGCTCCGATCACTGTGAAGCCCCCCGTCGCTATATCCATGCCGGCCATCGCGATGTTGTAGCCCATCTTAAATTTCTCGCCTCCGCTCATGCCTTCGGTTCCGAGCTTGGAGTTCTCCAGCCCCGGATAGCGGACAAACAGGCGAGTGTAGTTGTTCGCAAAGCGGCGGGCCTGGGGACCCTCGATCGGCGTGAAAGAGGGCAGATAGATCGGCGATAGCCAGACTTCCTGCTGGCCGAATTTGAGCTTGATCACGCCCTTATCGGTTTCCACTTTCTTGATGTCGCTTAAGGCCACGTCCAGCGAATCGAACTCCTGCCCACGAGCGACGGAAGTCTCGATCACCATGTCGCCAAGTCCATCTTCACCGGCCGGTTTTTTGGGGGGCGCCGTATTCCCTTTCTTGTCGTATGACGAAAGAAAGATCAACCGCAGGCGGTCCCGGCTCAGTTCGCATTTCACCGCCACATCCTGCTTGCGGCTGCGCATTTCCGCATAGAAGGCCACCGGCAAACCCTGGCTGGCGACAATGTCAAAGCTCCTGGTCGCCGAGTGACCGTCGTTCGCCTGCAGAAAGATCAACCCCATCAGTTCGTTCGCCTCGGCACCGAGCGGGAAGAGCGCCAGGGCGATTTGAAGATGATCGCTGGCGCGCGCCAGTTGCTGCTGCGCATATGCGTAGGGAATGGCAAACCCGCCGACTCGCGTACGTGCTTTCGCCTGGTCGCTTTTCTTCTTGACCTGGGCACGTTTTGTACGCATGGCGCTGCGTTTCTGGCTACCGTTGAACGTCAGCTTCATTGCACGATTCATCAAATCGGCAACGATGTCCTCAGCCTCTTCCACTTCCTCGTCATACTTTCCGCGTCTCGCTTCCAGGCTGCTGAGGTGTAACCCTGCCTCGTCGCGCGCAGCCTGATCGGGAGTCAACTCTTGATAGCGCGTGAAGTTCTCCCGGGCCAGATCCACATTGCCGAGGGCTTCATACAACAGAGCGAGTTTCCACCGGATGAGAGCAAAGTCCGGGGCCAGGTCTACCGCTTTCTTGAAGGCGGCGAGCGCGACGTCATATTTGCGCTCCGCCAGCGCGCCGTACGCCGAGGCATCCAGTCGCCGGACTTCCACGCCGTTCTGGCCGGGTAAGGCCAGGAGCAGTTTCAGATCCGCGATTCGGTCCCGCGATTCGGCCGCGTCGAGCGCCGTGGGCGCCAGTACCAGATAATTCTCCAAGAGGCGGACAGCCTCCGCAGTCCGCCCGTTGGTCTCCGCGCAATTCGCCAAATTGAACGTCGCGGATGGACTATTCGCCAGGGAGCCCTTCAACTCGCCAAGGGCATTGCACAGGCTCGATCGGTGAGCCGCATCGCTGCGCATACCGGCCGGCCGGATCGTCTTCAGCGACGCGGGCGCCGCCACTGGTGTGGAGCGGGTGCTATCAGTGGGTGCATGCGTGGGCGCATCAGTGGACGCATCCGTGGGCGCATCAGTGGGCGCATCAGTGGGCGCATTCGTGGGCGCATTCGTGGGCGCATTCGATTCGGCGAGCGCCTCCTCAAATCCGAAGTCGTCTTCCAGCGATGCATCCAGCCCGATGCCTTCCGCGAGCTGATTGATTTTGCCGATCCGCTCCTTTTCGCCGCTATTTGCGGGAAGTCCGTTCTCTCCCGTCGTGAAGAAGGTCAGGAGTTGCAGAAGTTTCTGCGTCTGCTTCGGGTCCGCCGTGCCCGCCTTGGCCCTGCCCAGGAACTCCAACGCTTTCTTCCGGTCGCCAAGCTGGTAGTAGCAGAGCGCGAGGTTGTAGGAGAGCACCCGCTGGAATGCCTGCAGCTTCATGCTCTCGTCCAGCACCGACGCGGCCTCCTGGAACATGCGAGAGTCGTAGAGCTTTCGCGACGAGGCCAACGCATCCTTCACTCGCCTGTGAGTTTCTTCGTCGAGATGCTTGATCGCGTCCGTGACTTCCTTGACTTCGAGCAGCGCCTGACTCTCCGCATACTTAGTGCGCGCCTCGGCCAGCTGCCCCGATTTTTCGAGCTTCGCAGCCTCGGCAGTCATCGCCTTGACCTGCGCTTCCAGCTCTTTCTTCTGGATCTTTTCAAGATCCGCGGCGGTGAGTCCGAAGGTCAATAAACAGATCGACAGAACCGTCTTTGCCAGCATGCAGCCTCCGACCTCACGCGCCACATCCGCGGCGCGACGCGGATTCTACTCGATCACTCGAAAGTCCCACGCGAGGAATCCCGCTCCGCCGGCGGCCGGCGCCTGATCCGCTTTCGCCGGGGGCGCGCCCTTTCCCATCCCGCCGAACAGTCCTCTGCGCTGCTGCTGCGGAGGTGCGCCGCCCATGCCCATCATCGCGGCCATCGGATCCAGGGGAGGCGCCTCCGCTGCGGGTGCCGGTGTGCTGGCCGCCTTGAGTGCGATGTTCTGCGTCGCCGCGCCGTGGTCCGATTTGGTCCGCAGCACCAAGGCGTACTCGCCCTGCGCCAAAGGCTCGCGCGTGGTTATGCGCAGTATGTTGCCAGGCTGCCGCACCATCACGATGGGAATCGCCTGTTCCTGGACGTCGGTCTCTTCTCTTAGGCTGGTGGGCTTAAGATCGAAGCGGCCTTTCTTCTGCTCCTTGATCGAAACGCGACGCGACGCCAG
>JAOAPT010000123.1 GCA_025463045.1 Candidatus Solibacter sp. | reverse complement strand
ACCACAGGTAAGACGCTCAACTTAACGACGGTCCGAAATGGGGACGGCAGTTGATTCGAGAGAAGAATCGCCGAAGCGGACCGAGCGGGCGGTGCGCGCAGTTCCTGCCCATAAAAGAATTCACGGTTGCGGCAAGTTCTCCGGGGCCGGCGAAGCCCTAACCATTCCTCGCGGTTCCAGTCCTACTGGTAAGGATATCCGGGGGCTGCAAGTAATCCCTACCTCCATTCCCAGGCGAAGGCGCTCAAATAAGATTTGTTGTGATGCACCTTTCCCGCGAAAGGTGGCGACCAGGTGAGACTTTGATGCAGTGTGTGAAGCGAAGCATGATCGAGGAGTTGGAAGAACTCTGGAGAGAGAAGGTCAAACAAGCGGAAGCGCGCCACGCGGAGGACCCGACCGAAGAGAATCGGGACGCTTGGTTTCAGACATTCAAAATCTTTGCGAATCTCATACTCCATCGGAAAATACCGCCGCACTGATAAATCAAAGCTGATGGCGTGAACCACCGAAGCCGGTACGAAACTGCGCAGGATCCATTCCCGTAACTCTTGTTAACGCGTGTCAGGCACAGCCCGCGGATTAGCCCCTTCACCGATTAGCCTCCAAGCGGAAATCGCGGATTATCCCGACCGCCCGTACGATCGTGGGGAATCAGCCAGTCTCGAACGTGCAATGCGAAACAATCAAGAGATGTAAGGAAGTCCTAAGTTAGAGCCTCAAAGGAAGTGTCCGCCCCGCAGCCCTACGAGCTAGCCGGCGAGTCGCTGGTGCAGGGTAGCCGAGCCGCTCCAAGACCTGATCGAAAAATGGTTTTAAGTTCGAGCCGTTTTACGTTTAGCCATCCAGCGCACGTTTTCCCGGTGACGCAGCGCGGCCAGTGTCGTAAACTAATCGGAAAGCAATTCGGAAGCTTTCGTTCACCACTGCTTCAGGACGGAGGGCTGAGATGACTGACACTGGCTCTGCGGTTGATGGCAAGCTGATCGTGCTCACCGCTCCGCTGACCGAGACGATCGACCACGCCGGTTACTTTATCCAGATGGCCCTGGCATCGCTGCCGAAGCGCCTCGAAGGCGTTATCAACCAGAAATACCCGCAATGGCGCGAGGTTGAGCGAAATCAGGATGGCTCGGCGCGTTATATGCCCGCGGGCGTGCGGCTGGTCGAGGCCTCCCTTCTCCGCCACTTTCCGGCAGAGGACGTGGTCTGCTGTCACGCCGAGGACCTGCCCAATTTCATCGGCTCGCGTACGCGGGTAATCGGCGTTTCGGCGCACAACCCGCTGGGCGTGACCTTTGCGGCAGGCGTGTACGCATCGATTTTCGGCTCCTCCAAAGAGCCGATTAATTCTCACTACTCCAGGAAACTGTTCCAAACGCTCAAACAGAGCCCGTACCGCTCAACCTTCAAGGTGATTGTTGGCGGCTCGGGCGGCTGGCAGATCTCACAGACGAACAGTTTCGAGGACCTGAGCGTGGATTGCGTGGTTGAGGGCCGTAGCGAGTCCGCAGAGACGCTCGAGTTGTTCCGGATGGCGATCCGCGGTGAGGAAGTGCCGCGATTCGTGCAGGTCAGCCATCCCGCCAGCCGCGAGGAACTGCTGACGCCGCACAAGCGCACTACCTTTGGCGTGGTGGAGATGACCACCGGGTGCGGACGCCGCTGCCACTTCTGCCTGCCAGACCTGAATCCCCAGATCGACTTCCCAAAGGAGAAGATCATGGACGCGGTTCACGCCAATGTGCGCGAAGGCAACAACCAGATCTCGCTTGCCACAGAGGACATGTTCATCTGGGGACAGGTGCATACAGGAGTGCCCTTTTACTTCCCTAACCGCGAAGCCCTCGTCGAGCTGTACCGCGACGTTGTAAACACTCCGGGCGTGGACTATCACCTGTTAAGCCACTGCACGATGGCGCCCTCCGTGGTGGACCCGAAACTCGTCGAGCAGTTGTCCGGCGTCCTGCTCGACAAGAGCCCGGTGAAACTACCGGCGTTGAGTACCCATCACGAGGGACGCATTCTATCCCCGCTGATCGGCATGGAGACGGGGTCGGTGCGGATGGCGAAGCAGATCATGCCGGGCAAGGGCGTACCTTTCGCGATTGAAGAGTGGCCGAGCGTGCTGATTCACGGCCTCACTATTTTCAATCGGAACAACTGGTTTCCCGTGATCACCCTGATGGTGGGCAACCCGGGGGAAACCGATGAAGACTGCATGGCAACGCTCGACCTGCTCTACGAAATGGAGCGGCGGGGCCTGTTCGCCTTCTTCGTGCCATCGATTTTCACTCCGCTGCACGACACGCGATTCGCGGCAAAGCAGGGAGTGCAGCAGAGCCGCGAACTCACGCCTCTTCAATGGCAAATCATGATGAAGTGCTGGAAGAGGAGCTTACAGCCCGCGCTCCACAGTTGGTGGGGCCCGATGGCGTGGCGAGTGGGATCTCTGGTCGCCTGGATCTGGAAGCTCCGAAAGATGAACGGGCCGAATTTCACGTGGCCGCTGCTGCTGTTCGCGGGCGCTCTCCCCGAAAGGCTGATGGCCAGGATGGGAAAGATCTACAGCGGACGGCCGCTCGCAGTCAAGAGCCGCAAGGAATTGCTCGCCACCCTCAAACCGCAGCACTGGAAATACCTCCGGCCGGATAACGGCGACATGCCCGACGGCTGGGATCAAGTGGCCGATTCGAAACCGGCGGCTACATCATTTCGCGTGCTGGGCGCCAGTTCGGATTAGCGCGTTTTTGGCGGCGCCTACCAACTGAGGCGCAGACCCAACTGGAGGCGGCGCTGGGCTACGACCGAAGTGAACCCCAGCGGTTGCGAAGCGGTGCGGTCCGGGCGGCCGTGCAGATTGAAAGGACCGGAGATAACGCCGACGGTGTTGTTGACACTGGCGAAGTTTTCCCGGTTCAGCAGGTTGAAGGCCTCCGCTGAAACCTGCAGGCCCATCGCTTCGGTGAGACGGAAGTTACGGCCGGCGCGCAAATCCACGGTCCAGAAGTCCGGCCCGCGACCGGTATTACGTCCAGCGCCGGGCGGACGGTCCGTGGTGGAGTGGTGGTCCTGGTTCAGGTCCTGGCCCACTAATAGGTTAAACGGTCGTCCGGAGTTAGCCCGAATGATTGGCGAAAGCTCGAACAGTCGCGGAATCGTCCACACGCCATAGGCGGCGAACTTATGACGTTGATCGAAGGAAGAGAGGGCGCGTTCGGCCCGTAAGTTGGTCTGGTCGTTGGCCTGGAAGTCGCTATTGAAATCTGTGACTTCGTCGGTTGCCTTGCTGAAAGTGTAATTAGCGGCAATTAGCAGGCGGCGATTGGTGCGGTGGGTCCATTCCACCATCATTCCCGCGTAGAAGGCGCGGGCGGTGGACTCATAAGTGTTTAACTGGGCCAACAAGGGATCCACGAAATACGGCGGGGACCAGACCGGAATCCCCAACTGCGGGTTAACGGGCGCCGGAAGCAGGTTGGAATCCCGTGCCCTGGTGATCTTGAGTGTGCGTACATAGATTCCGGTCACCGAGATTGCCGAGCCCTGAACGATTTCGTGCTCCACTCCCAGGCTGGCCTGTTGGCTGTACGGGTTTACGTAGTCGGGAGAACTCTGGAAGAGGACTGAGAAGGGCGGCCGCGGTCCGGTATGCGTGGGTTGAAGGCCGAATTGCCGCAGGTCGCTTGCCTGGATCTGCCGGGTTGGAGTCGGGACCCCGATGACGCCTTGCGCGCGCAGCATGGTAAAGATGTTGTTGGCCGCCGGCGGACCCGGTGACTGGATGGACGTAAATACCTGAGCGACCTGCCGAAAGCCGTTGATCTCGCCCAGGGCGTTGACCACATAATCGATCTGGTAGTAGATCGGCGAGTAATAGATGCCATAGCCCCCGCGCACAACAGTGGTGCCTTTGCCGAACGGATCCCAGGAGAAGGAGAACCGGGGAGCAAGATTGTTCTTATCGGTGCGAAGCGGGGACCGCCGGAAGTCCAGTTCATAGCGCAGTCCGAAATCGAGGATCAGATTTTCGCGAACTTTCCACCGGTCCTGCGCGAATCCAGAATAGTACGGATCGGTGGAAAATACCTGGTCGTTGCCGAACCCCTGCTGGTAAGTTTGGGCCAACCCGAGATTGAAGCCTTGCAATGCGGTAATCGAGGTGCCCGCCAACGCAGGACTTACCAGCCCCCCGGGGAGCGCCCCGAAAGTGAAGCGGCCCGCGCCGAAGACCTGCGGGTTCGAGTAGTTATAGCGGATCAACGCCGAGCCGCCGATCTTCAACGCGTGGGCACCGTGCCCGTAGGACAACGAATCCTTGATTTCCCAACGCCGTTCGATGGCCGTGCTGGGCAGTTGCGTATCCCGATTGAAGAAACCATAGCCGGGAATGTCGATTTGCGGTCCGTATGGCTCTAGCGACGCCACCTCGAAGTTCCGATAGTTCCACTGGAAGCGTGCGTCGTTCACCAGGTTGGGGCGTAACACGTGTATCCATCCGAGACCCGTGGTGGAATCCAACTGCTCGCTGTCGTTGCCGCGAGTCGCCCCCACCAGCGCGCGCACGGTGGCGTTGGATTCATCCACCGACGCAAAGTTATAGCGGAATAGCAGGCTGTCGGCATTGGATAGCTTATGGTCCAGGCGCGTTGAGAATCTCCAATCGCTGCCTGGGAAAGGGAAGACTCCGTTGTTGGCGTCGAACAGGTCGCGCGTGGATTGCGGGGCGGTGAGGACGCGGCGCAGCGCGGCCGCCTGCACATCCGGCAGTTTCGCCAGAATTGCACTCTGATCCGGAGTGGGATCGAAGATGGATGTGTCGGTGAGAATAGAAACCACCGAGGATTCCGCGCGTTTCAGTCCTTCGAACGCCACAAACCCGAAGGTCTTGTTTTTGGCGATAGGGAATCCGGCGCTGCCGCCGAATTGCTGGCGGTTTGCGGACGGTTTGGTGCGGACGAAACGCCCGTCCTTGAGTTGCGCGGCAAACGGGTCGGTGGCATCCATCCCCTGGTGGCGAAAGAACCCAAAGGCGGATCCGTGCAGTCGATTGGTGCCGGATTTGGACACGACATTGATCACACCGCCGCTCGCGCCTCCCAACTCTGCAGAGTAGTTGCTGCGATTGACTTGGAATTCCTCCACCGCTTCCTGGGTAATGGTGGGACGCACGCCGCCGGCGGAGTCGTTAACCTCGCCTCCATCCACGGAGACGAAGTTGCCGCGCCCATTGGAACCATAGAACGACAGGCCCGAATTGGGAGTCTGGACCACGCGGAAATCGGAATCGTCCGCCATGGCCTTGGAGTCCGCCACTCCAGGGGCAAGCAAGGAAAAGGTCAGGTAGTCCCGCCGGTCGATCGGAAGGTCCGTAAGGGCTTCGCGCTGAAAGCTGTTCGCCTGGCTGGAGCGTTCCGGCGAGACGGCGGGCGAGATGCCCAGCACATCGATCGAAAAATAGCTCCGCCCCACAGGCAGCGTAAAGTCCTGGGCCGAGACTCCTCCGATGGTGACGCGCACATTCTTTGCTTGCTGCACCTGGAAATCCTGTTTGGACACTTCGACGTCATAGACGCCGGGAGGCACGTGCAGCACGCGATAATCACCGCGATCATCGGTCAGCACCGTCGCAGCGAAGGCTCGTTCGGCGGAAGTGACCTTTACGCTCGCCGCCGCAATCGGTAGGTCGGAGCGATCCTGGATGTGTCCGCGAATTTGTCCGGAGACATCATCGGTCTGAGCCGACAGGAGAAACGCGAAAGTGCTTCCCATTAAGAGGACGGCAGGACGCAGGGTCATTGCACCCTCCTTGAGTGGTAACATTATACAGCCTGACACTAAGACGCGTTATTAGTTCTGGGTTATCCTGTCTTTGTTTGGCTTGGGTCCCATGTACTAGTACTAGGGAGGGATTAATTAATCATGCCCAAGGTCTTCCTGGTAAATCCATCTAATGTGACACCGGGTTATAGCTTTATCACTCCACGCTGGCTTTTCGTACTTGCCGGCGCGACGCCGGTGGAGTTGGCCGGCGATCCTATTCTTACCGACGAATCCCTTCAGCGATTCGATCCCAATCAAGTCTCGCCCGGCGATGTCGTCGGTATCGGAATCAGCAGCGGCAACTGCCTTCCCGGGTACCGCGTATTGACGCAGGCGAAGGAGAGGGGCGCCAAGGTGGTGGTCGGAGGCATTCACGCCACGATTTTCCCGGAGGAACCGCTGCGCATGGGCGCGGACAGTGTGGTCACGGGAAACGGCGACCTGATCTGGCGCAAGGTAGTTGAAGACGCACTGGCCGGGCGTTTGCAGCAGCGCTACGACGGCGGGCGCGTTCCCGGTGAGTCGATGGCGAAGGCGCGCTGGGACCTGCTGGATCCGGCTAAATATATGATGGCCTCGATTCAGACGGTGGCTGGATGTCCTGAGAACTGCAGCTTCTGTTCGGTCTGGGTAACGGACGGACGGAAGCCGCGGCAACGGCTGGCGGAAAAGGTGATTGAAGAAGCCAACGAGCTTTACCGGATGGGGTTCCGTTATATCGTCTTCGCCGACGACAATTTCAACCCGGCAACGCTGGCCCGCATCGCGCGCGAGCCCAGCCTGCAGGTCCGACAATCGCTGGAAGCGATCCGCGACGAGCGGCTGCGCTTCTTCGAGCAGTATCACCGCAGCGTGCCCGACAATCTGTACGCCTTCACGCAAATGACGGCCGAGATCGTCGACGACGAGGAGTATCTCCGCGGCATGCGCGACCACATGCGGATTCGTACCGCGCTAGTGGGCGTCGAATCGTTCGACGAGCAGGGGCTGGAGGCCGCCAACAAGCAGTGGAACCCATGCGGTCAAGAGATGGTCCGCACCATCCAGACGATCCAGGAACGCGGCATCCTCGTGCTGGCATCGTACATTTGCGGGCTGGAATCGGACTCGGTGAACTCTCTGCGCGTTATGCGGCGCCATGCGCTGGAATCGGGCGCAGTCCTGGCGCAGTTCACGGTCTATTACCCGCTGCCGGGCACGAAGGACTATCACGAGATGGTTAGGGACCGGGCGCAAATCGGGCAGCCCGGATATGTGCCCAAACACAAGACCCGCATCACGCAGGACCAGTTCTGGCTGCACCCGGGCCAACGAGCGGACGTAGTGGCCCTGGCCGGTTTGAGCAAGGCGGAGTTGCTACGCGAGCACGCCGCCTGCTGGAAGGCCTATTATTCGCTGCCGGCGATTCTCGGGCGGATGCGTAAGGGAGTCGGAAAATCATGGCCGGCGGCCGGTAAACTCGCATATTTGTTCGTCTCCCTGGCGTTCTGCCGGGTGTACGCGGAACACGGCGTTTCCGCGGATTCCGTGCAGCGCGGCAAGATGAATATGGCGACCAAGCTGCTAATCCAGACGGGCGTCGGAGTTTACAGCTTCTTTTTCCGGAGAAAGGCATTTCGCTTCCGGGTGACCTGACCATGAGCGACCATGAGCGACCATGAGCGACAGTGACACGCCCAACGACCTGCGGGAAACCGTGTCGCTGCACGAAGGTACCGCAGCTGTCCCGCTCCAACCTCCGGGTGAGTTACCCGCTTCGTTCGGCAACGGGCGCTACCGGGTGACGCGCCGGCTCGGCGAAGGCGGGCAGAAGTGGGTCTATCTGGGCCGGGATGCTGCGCTCGAACGGGAAGTTGTTATCTCCGTTCTTCGCACGGGTCAATTCGACCCGGCGCAGGTTTCGCGGCTGCGGCGCGAAGCCATGACCATGGCAAGGTTCGGCGCCCACCCGAACATCGTCACCGTCTTCGATATCGGCGAGGAGCAGGGGCAGACCTACGTCATCACGGAGTTTGTGGAAGGGGGCTCGGTTGCCGATTTGCTGGACCGGAACCAGGAGCGTCCGCTGCCGCTGGAACAGGTTTTGCAATTTACCGAACAACTGGCCGGCGCTCTCCAGCACGCGCACGCTGCCGGCATCGTGCACCGGGACGTCAAGCCGGCCAACGTCTGGTTGACACGCGAGGGTACCGCCAAGCTGGGGGATTTCGGACTGGCCTCGGCCGCGCAGATCGCGGACCCTGCCTTTGAAGGCGGCGTTGTGGGCACCCCGCACTACATGGCTCCCGAACAGGCATTGGGAAATCCGCCAAACCCACAGAACGATGTCTACGCGCTCGGCGCCATGGTTTACGAAATGGCTACCGGAAGGCTTCCGTTCCGAGCGGCGACCTTGCTGGGGATTATTTCCCAGCACGTCCATACTGCGCCGGTAGCGCCCTCATGGCACAACGCCAGCCTGCCCAAGGCGCTGGAGACCCTGATTCTGCGCCTGCTTTCGAAGAAGCCGGAGGACCGCCCCGACGCGGGAACTGTGGCCGGACAGGTGCGGATGATCGCTTCCTCTGCGGCCGCCCGAATGGACGTGGCCGCGCATTTCGATGAAACCTCGCTCTCGCGATTGGCGGAAGGCGTCTTCGTGGGCCGGGAGCAAATCATGGCGTCGATGCGGCAGACGCTGAACGAAGCCATCTCGGGCCAGATCCGTTTGCTGTTGTTGACGGGCGAGGCAGGCAGCGGAAAAACCCGAGTCTGCGCGCAGCTTGCCACCTATGCGGGCCTCCGAGGCGTTCGCGTATTGACTGGCCAGTGCTACGAAGGCCAGGGCGCGCCGGCCTTCTGGCCCTGGCTCCAGATCGTACGCGAATACTGCAAGGACCTGAGCGCGCAGCAGCTTATCGAACTTATGGGTCCTTCTGCGGCCGATATCGCCCAGGTGGTTCCGGAGGTGCACGCCAAACTTCCGGATCTCCCGCCGCCGCCGGCCCTGGAGCCGGACAAGGCCCGCTTCCGGTTTTTCGACAGCGTCGCCACTTTCCTGCGAAGCGCCAGCCGCCGCCAGCCGCTCATGCTGACGCTGGATGATTTGCATTGGGCAGACCCGGCGTCCCTGCTGCTGCTGGAGTTTTTGGGGCGCGAACTGGCCGGGAGCCCAGTGCTGCTGCTGGGCACGTACCGCGACGTCGAAGTGGATCGGCAGCATCCTTTGACGCGTACTCTTGGCCAGTTGGTTCACCTGGGAATGGGCCGAAGAATCTCGCTCGAAGGGCTCTCTCCCGCCGACATCGCGCAGTATGTGGAAATGACTTCCGGGGTGGAACCGTCCGATGCGCTGGTGACGGCCGCCCACCGGCAGACCGGTGGGAATGCGCTGTTTCTCACCGAAGTGGTCCGCCTGCTGGTTTCCGAAGGCAGGCTGCGCGACCTGGGCCAAGAAAGCAACATTTACATTCCGATCCCGCTAAGCGTGCGCGAGGTCATTCACCGTCGCGTCAACGGCCTTTCGCCGGAGTGCTACCGCCTGCTGACCACCGCCTCGGTGATCGGCCGCAACTTCAACCTCGCGGTCCTCGAGGAGCTGCAGCAAGTGCCCGAGGACGAACTTCTCGACCTGTTGGAACAGGCCGCAAGCACGCGTGTGATTCAGGAAGTGGAAGGCCAGCCCGGTGAGTATTCCTTCTCCCATGCCCTGATTCGCGACACGCTGTATGAGCAGTTGAGCGCCACCCGGCGCTCCCGCCTGCATCACCGCATCGCACAGGCCATCGAGCGCACCTACGCGGGCGCGCTGGATCTGCACTTATCCGCGTTGGCTTACCATTTTTCGCAGGCCCCGTTTCCGGAGAACGCAGGCCAGGCGATTGAGTATTCCTTACGAGCGGCCGAACGCGCTACCAGCCAGTTGGCGTACGAGGAATCGGCCAGCCTTTATCAGCGCGCAGTGGACGCTGCGGCCAATCAACCGGGCCAGGAGCTGTTTCGCTGCGAACTGATGGTGGCGCTGGGCGAGGCCCAACTGCGGGCGAGCCTGCCGGATCGCTCGCGCGCGACCCTGGAACAGGCCGCGGAACTTGCCCAGAAGGCAGGCTCGGGCACGCTACTCGCTCGCGCCGCGCTGGCCATCGCCCCCACCGCGATCGGCGTGAGGTACGGGCAGCCGGACCTGGTTCTGATCAAGCTGCTGGAAGATGCCCTTCGCGAGACAGACCTGGCCGATAGCGCGATCCGCGCCCGCCTTCTTGCGCAACTGTCACTGGCCCATTACCATGCGCCGAAGGAAGAACGCCTCAGGCTGAGTCAGGAGGCGGTGGAGATGGCGCGCCGCGTCGGCGGCGCCGATGCGTTGCTGCCGGCGCTCTATAGCCGCTCCATCGCGCTGATGGGCTTCGAAAGAGCCGGCGAGCGGCTGGAGGTGGCGTCGGAGATGGTACGTACCGCCGAACTCGTGCACAACAAGGAGATGGTTCTGCGCGGCCATTACGGCCGCTTTCGCGAACTGCTGGAGTTGGGCGAACGGCCCGCGCTGGACGAGGCGCTGCAGCGCTACGGCACGGCCGCTGAGGAACTTCGCCAACCGGCCCATAGCTGGCTGAGTCCCTTCGGCCAGTCGATTGTCGCGATGATGGAAGGCCGTCTGGCCGAGGCTGAAAGCCTGGCGACCGAGGCGGCGGCCATCGGACGGCGTGCCCAGGATGCGAACACGCCCCTGTTCTTCAGCGTCCTGATCGTCACCATCCGCGGCTTGCAGGGACGGAGCGCTGAGGTGCTGGAGCGAGTGCGCACGTTTATCGAAGCGTACCCGTTCATCAAGAGCTGGCGCGCGACGCTGACGAAACTGTACATGGACGTGGACCGTCCCGACGATGCCCGTCGCGAGATGGACGAACTGGCCGCCCACGATTTTGTCGACCACCCCCGCGATGGCGCCTTCGTCGTGGGAATGGCGCTGCTGTCGCAAGCGGCCACGTGGCTGAAAGATCAACCCCGGGCGCGCCTGCTCTACGACCTGCTGCTGCCGTTCGCGGAACGGAACGTGGTCATCGGGACCTCGGCCGTTTACTACGGCCCCATGGCGCGCCATCTCGGGTTACTGGCGGGTACCCTTTCGCGGTGGGAAGACGCCGAGGCGCACTTCAACGCCGCCATGGACAGGTGCCGCGAGATCGATGCTCCCCCCTTCCTGGCGTACAGCCAGTTGGAATGCGCCGCGATGCTGCTGGAATCGCGCGTGTCGAGCAAGCGCGCCCGGGCAGCGGGTCTGCTGCAAGAGGCAATCGAGGCGGGCGATCG
>JAOAPT010000122.1 GCA_025463045.1 Candidatus Solibacter sp. | reverse complement strand
CGTTGACCATGTCGACGAAGTACGGGGCGTCGACGCTGGTGGATCCGGTCTTGGTGACAGTGAGCGGCGCATCGATGGCGAGCGCATAATCGCGATCGCTGATCTCGCCGTTCTGCCGCATCAACTGGAGGACGATGTTGCGGCGATCCTTCAGGCGCTCGGGATGTCGGAAGGGATCGAAGTACGCCGGACGCTGGATCATGCCGGCGATTTCGGCGGCCTCGGGCAGCGTGATGGAGTTGAGCTCCTTCCCGAGATACGCTTCCGACGCCTGGCCGAAGCCGACGATGTGGAAGGTGCCGCGCCAGCCGAGATCCACCTGATTCGCGTAGTACTCGAAGATATCTTCCTTCGAGAGCTTCTGCTCAAGCTGCAAGGTGATGATGACTTCGGCGAGTTTGCGCGTCCACCGCTTGTCCTGCGTGAGGAAGAACATGCGCGCGGTCTGCATGCTGAGCGTGGAAGCGCCCTGATCTTTGCGGCCTTCCTTGATATCGACGTAGGCGGCCTTGATGATGCGGATGGGGTCGAAGCCGGCGTGCTGGAAGAAGCGCTTGTCCTCGATCGACGTGACGGCTTCGACGAGGACCTTCGGGATGTCGTGGAACTTGACCATGCGGCGCTTTTCGCGGCTGCTGGAGATGGCCTGAATGAGCTGCGGCTCGAGCTGATACTGGCTGCGCGCGGTGTTGTCGCCGAGCGAGACGATCTGCGAGATCTTGCCGCCGGCAAAGCGCAGGATCGCGGGATCCTGATCGAAGTAGGAATCGGCCTGCGGAAAGATGTCAATGGAGCTGGGACGGAGTTGATAATAGCCCACCGGGTTGGAGCGTGATTCGGTGTATCCGGAGCGGCGCAGCTCGGCGGCGATTTCGACGGGGCTGGTGACGTCGCCAACGGAGACGGCCTGCGGCGCGGCGAAGATCTTGGCGGAGTTGGCGAAGACTCCGGCGCGGAGTTTCTCGTCGATCACGTGGGCGTACTTGGCGTAGAAAAAGGTGAAGACGCCGAGTCCGATGATGGTGAATAAGGAAAAGAGGATGAGGAAGATTCGCCCGGTCGGGCCCAGCATGAGCCGGGTCAAACCACTGCCGCGCGGAATGCGCAGCTTCATCTTCTGATTCTTTTCTTGGGTCTTGGCCACTACTTCCAATTCTCTCATGACGGGCGACGCGGAGTTGGCTGTCAGCGGGTGCCGGCGCTCGGATTGAAGTGCAGATCGACGGTATATCCCGGAAGATTGACGCGCACATAATATCTGACGCCGATCCGGAGGATTCCGGGTGCACGATTAATGTGCACGTTGTCGGCCTTTACCGGAAGGTCGAGTTCAATGGCTTTGGTGAGGACGGACTGGCGAAGTGTGTCATCGGATTGACTCACGCTATCCGGGCGGCGTGTAATTTCTGCCACGAACGACTGGAGTTTGAGGTTATAGAAGTAGATGGGGGTGAAGACGGCGGCGAACCCGAGGAGAGCGGCGAGCACGGCGAGTGCGGCTGCGAGGCGCCAGCGCGGTACGGGGTTCACGGCCGATCGCCGGCGTCTTTCCCGGGAGCGCAGAGCTCGGCCCAAATATCGTCGGAGTGTGGCGTCCACTCGGTGTGCGGACCGCCGGTGAGTTGGAGGTCGTCTTCGCGCAGGGTGCCGTGGCCGTAGGTGCAGATGTACTCGATGCGCGGGCGGCCGCCTTGCAGGAGGCGGCTCCAGGATCCGGTGGCGATCGGCATGCGGAGGCGGCGCAGGCAGACGCGGCAGCGGTAGCGCTGATCGCGGACGATCGCGTAGAGCGCGCCGACGGCGAGGAGGAAGCAGACCATCAGGGCGAGGTCGCAGAGCAGGTAATTGAGGCCTTGCCCGAGCGGGGCGTACGGATCTTTGGAGGCGGGGAAGGTTTTCAAGATGAGCGCGAGAAGTCCGCGCACCGCGGCTGCGGCTACCAACAGCTTGGCGGTGAAGTAAGCCCAGTAGCGCATACCCGTTAGACTCTCCTGGTCAGTTATTAGTTTCGGCTGAAAGGCGCGGCGATGCAAGTGGGCTTGAGAGCTATGTGGGGAGGTGTCTTAGCGCGCACGTCTCGGTTGATGCATGCGGCCTACCAAACGCCACGAAGATGCAAGGCCCCTATCCGAGCCGCGACCGTGAGGAAGCGGTGGTCGCGTGACCACCGCTCCGTAACCGTCGCGGCTCCGATTGAGTGGGTTCCTCATCAGTGGGTTCTTCATGAGTGGGTTCTTTAACGGCGTTCTTCATGGCCCGTTCGGTGCCACATTGGACACGGGGACCGGTGTTTCGCGGGCGGAAAGCATCTACCTACTTTCGAAAGAGATTGCGCAGGATGAAGACCACGTTCGCCGGGCGCTCGGCGAGCCTGCGCATGTAGTAGGGGTACCATGCCTTACCGAAGGGGACGTACAGACGGAGGCGGTAGCCTTCGGCGACGAGCTTGCGCTGCAGGTCGCGGCGGATGCCGTAGAGCATCTGGAATTCGAAGCGGTCGGGGGCGATGGCGTTGGCCTTGGCGAACTTCTTCGTCGCTTCGATCATCGCCTCGTCGTGGGTGGCGATCGCTGGATAGACGCCGTGGGCGAGGAGGTATTCGGTGAGTTCGACGTAGCTGCGATCGACGTCGGCTTTCTCGGGGAAGGCGACCGAGGCCGGCTCGAGGTATGCGCCCTTACAGAGGCGCACGCGGATCTTCTCGGCGCACAGTTGCTCGATATCCTGTTTGCTGCGGCGGAGGTAGGACTGGATCACCACGCCCACTGTGCCATAACGCTGGAAGAGCGTGCGGACGAGCGTGAGGGTACGATCGGTGTACTCGCTCGCTTCCATGTCGACGCGGACGAACGCTCCGAGTTCGGCGGCGCGGCGCACGAGGCGATCGACGTTGGCAAGGCACTCGTCGTAGGAGAGGTCGAGGCCGA
>JAOAPT010000108.1 GCA_025463045.1 Candidatus Solibacter sp. | reverse complement strand
AGTGATGGACCGAGGAAAACGAATTATCATTAAACGGTAACGGCGTCTTTTCCTTCGTGTCTCACGAATGGGGTGCACCCCATTTATCGGCGTTCATCGGCGTTCATCGGCGGCTAAGTTCTTCTTGGCGAAACGCTAATTCTCCAACTTGTAATTGACCGTGATCTTCGTCTTATAAAGCTTCGATACCGGGCAGCCCGTCTCCGCGTTCTTCACCGCCGTGGCGAACGCCTCTTCGCTCGCGCCCGGAACCTTCGCCTTCAGATCCAGATAGCTCTCCGTGATCGCCCACCCGTCGGACAGTTTCTCCAGCGTAATCGTGCATTCGGTCTGCAAACTTTCGGCGGTCAGCCCCGCGCCGCCCAACTGGCCCGAGAGCGCCATCGTGAAGCAGCCCGCATGGGCAGCGGCCAGAAGCTCTTCGGGGTTCGTCCCCTTCCCTTCCTCAAACCGGGTCGAGAAGGAATATTGCGTCTTATCGAGCACTCCGCTCGCAGTCGAAATATCCCCCTTCCCCGTCTTCAGATCACCGCTCCAATGCGCGTTCGCTGTTCGTTTCATTAGTTGTCCTCTCGAAATAGCTTACAGGATGCTGCGCAGTAATCCGCCCTCGACCCGCAGGGCAGCGCCGTTCGTCGCCGACGAAAGCGGGCTCGCCACGAACACCGTCATCGCCGCGATTTCGTTCGGCTCGGCGAAGCGCTGCAGCAGCGACGACGGGCGCGCGGTATGGAAAAACTTCTTCTACACCGCCTCAACCGTGATCCCCTCGGACTGCTCAATAAGCTTCAGAAAACCTTCGACGCCTTCGGAGCGCGTCGGTCCGGCAAGTATCGAATTCACCGTCACTCCCGTGCCCACCGTCGTCTCCGCAAGCCCGCGCGCGAGCGCTACCTGCATCGCCTTGGTGACGCCGTAGTGGATCATCTCGGTCGGAATATTCACCGCCGATTCGCTCGAGATGAACAGAATCCGCCCCCATGCCGCCTGCTTCATCCGCGGCAGGTAAAAGCGGCTTAGCCGCGCACCGCTCAGGAAATTCGTCTGGATGATTTCATGCCAATCTTTGTCCGTCAATTCCTCGAACGGTTTCACACCGTACACGCCCAGGTTGTTGATCAGAATATCGAGCTTGGGAAATTGCTTCGTCACCTCGTCCGCCGCATCGGCGTAGGAAAGATCCGCCGCGAACGTCTCCACCTTCGCCACCGGATGCTCCGCCAGAATCGCGCGCCGCGCTTCGTCCACGCGCGCTTGCGTGCGCCCGTTCACAATCACCCGCGCGCCTTCCTTCGCCAGTCCGATAGCGATCGCCAGTCCGATCCCGGCCGTCGAGCCCGTCACCAGGGCAAGTTTGCCAGTAAGTTGCAGATCCATGGCTTCATTGGATGCAGCACGGGTATCCTGGGAATCACGAGATTTCATGGCCAACCGCCGCATCGAAGAACAGCTCGATCAGTTGAGCGCCCTCCGCCAGGCGCCCCGGTCCCAGGCGTCCGCCGCGATCCGCAAGGCGCTTGCCGACCGCGTCAACCTCATCGTCGCCAAAGCCGCCAATCTCGCCGCCGAACTCGACCTCCGCGATACCGTGCCCGACCTTCGCCGCGCCTTCGACCGCCTCTTCGAAGACGTCCTCAAGCGCGATCCGCAATGTTGGGGAAAGAACGCCGTCGCCAAGGCGCTCAAGGAACTCGAGCACCGCGAGGCGGCGCCGTACTTGCGCGGTGCCATACATATTCAGATGGAGCCCGTCTGGGGCGGGCAGGAGGACACCGCCGCTGCCCTGCGCGGCATCTGCCTGCTCGCCCTGCCCGCCTGCCCCGATATCGAACGGCCCGCGGTGCTCCGCCACCTCATCAACGCGCTCACCGAACCCGCCCCGCCCGTGCGCGCCGATGCCGCCCGCGCACTCGCCGAATTCCAGGGCGACGATTGCGCCCTGCTGCTCCGCCTCAAAGCGCGCACGGGCGACGCCGAGGCGGCCGTCACCGGCCAGGTGCTCGAGTCTCTGCTCGCGATCGAGCGCAAGGACGGACTCCCCTTCGTCCGCACCTTTCTCGAATCGGGCGACGAGGTCGCGGAGGAGGCCGCGCTGGCGATCGGCGGCTCCCGCCTCGAACCCGGCGTCGAGATCCTGCTCGACATGTGGAAGACCGCGCGCGGTGCGGAGTTCCGTCAGGCGATTCTGCGCGCCCTCAGTATTTCGCGCCAAGACACCGCCATCGCGTTCCTCGAATCGCTGGTCGCCGAAGGACGCCCGCAGGATGCCGCCGATGCCCGCGCCGCGCTCGAACTCTTCAGCGCTTCAGATCCCCGCGTACCATGAGTAGCCGCCCTCAGGCTGCCACGAGCCGAGGCCCTTGCCGATATTCTTCATCGAGTCCGTGACCGTGAGGCGCGAAAGAAATTTCAAGCTTTTGTAACCGAGCTGCCGCGGAACCTTGAGCCGCACCGGCGCTCCGTAATCGGGCGTGAGTTCCCGGCCATTCATCCCGTACGCAATCAACGTCTGCGCGTGCAGCGCGTCCTGCATATCGAGGCTGTCGTACCCATCGTCGTAGGAGAACGCCGCCACGTACCGCGCATGTGGCTGGACGCCCACCAGGCTCAGCACATGCGAAAGCCTCACGCCCGTCCACTCCGCGACAAACGACCAGCCCTCTTCGCAAGTCTGCTCGGTGATTTGGGTGCTCGCCGGGAATCGCTTCAACTCCGCGAGCGAGAACCCCGCCGGACGCGTCACCAACCCATCGATCGCGATTCGCCAGTCGGCGAATTTCCCCGCGAGCAGCCGCTGATACGGGTCGGTCTTGGGAGGCTTGCCGCTCACCGGTGCGACCTTCGAAACTTCGCTCCGGTTGAACTCCCGCGCCATCGCATGCGGCGTCACGATCGCCCGCTGGCACGCGTAGGTCAGCGTTTCGCCCGGTCCCCAAACACCGCCCCAGTCAGGTGGAATCAGTCCGTAGCGATCAGCCAGCTTCGCCGCCGCACTCAGCCCAGCGACGCCGCCCGCCGCAGTCAAACCCGCCGTCAACCATTTCCGACGCGAAACGATATTACTCACGCGTCCTCCTTCATGTCGCCCACGTTCCCCGTGATCATCGCACCGACGCGCTGCCGGAAGCCCGCCCGCCAAACCATCACGACATGCACGACCACGAAGAGAGTCAAAGCGACCGCCGCGAAGAAGTGAATCGTCCGCGCGCTCTGATGTCCGCCAAGCATCGTCACCAGCCACGGCCACACCGAAGTCAGCGCGGGCGACATCGCAAGGCCCGTCCAGATCAACAGCGGAAACAAGCCGAAGATCACCGCCAGATACGTGATCCGCTGCACCACGTTGTAGCGATGCGCCTCTTCCGGA
The DNA here is from genome assembly GCA_025463045.1 of Candidatus Solibacter sp. Taxonomy (GTDB): domain Bacteria; phylum Acidobacteriota; class Terriglobia; order Bryobacterales; family Bryobacteraceae; genus Solibacter. The sequence goes on along the minus strand of JAOAPT010000108.1, from coordinate 3,889 downwards.
CGGGGCCGCTCGAACCGCAAGTGGCGCCGCCACTCGGAAGCTCCCTTCGCGGGCAGGAGATCGTTTTGGAAATGCCGGCTCGCCATCCCCGACACGACATAGATCACCAGGTTGGCCACCCAGACCCACGCCGTCTGAAAATGCAGATACCGCCCCCACCCCGAGGGTCCGCCGAGCATGAACGGCAGCGGCAGATCAAAGAGCGACGGAGTTCCCACTCCGCCCGTCTCACCCCAATAAAATCGCGGGTGTGAGAGGATGATGCCGAACCCGCTGATCACCAGCGCAACAAAACTGAGCGTGCCCGTCCAGTGCGTGATTCGCACTACCAGCGAATGTCGCGGCGCATGCGACACGCGCGAGTCGCGAATCCCCAGCGCCGCGGAATACACAGAATCAGCCATTCGATTGCGGTCATAATATCACGTGATGACGGGAGAGTTATCGCACGGCCTGCCACGCTTGATCACGCAGGGAAATCGAATCCTGCGCGCCGACACCGCTGCCCCGGCCATCCTTCGCGGCGTCAACCGCTCCGGCATGGAATACTCCGAAGCCGCCGGAATCACGCAGTCCGAAATCCAGGGAATCACACAGACCTGGGGCTCGACCGTCATTCGCCTGCCCTTCAATCAGGCTTGGGCGCTCGGCGGCGGCGAATATCTCCACGCCATCGACCAGGTCATCGATTGGGCCGCCGCCCTCGGCGCCTACACGCTTCTCGATCTTCAGTGGCTCGACGCCGATACCGTATACGGCACTCTCAATGATTCCGCCAATAACCCGAACCACGTCGCTCCTCTGCCTAACCCGACGACCCTCGACCTGTGGGCAACGCTCGCCGAACGCTACCGCGAAGAGCCGGCGGTCCTCTTCGATCTCTTCAACGAACCGCACGACCGCCTCAGCGACGACCCGCATCCCCTCTATCTCATCGGCGAATCCGGCACTCCATTCGAAAGCGACTCCACACTCGTGTCGGCCGCCGAGTGGCTCCCCTGGGCGGCGAAACTAACTGCCGTGATCCGCCAGATCCATCCAGACTCCCTGATCTTCGTAAGCGGCGTCGACTGGGCCTTCGACATCAGCCGTATCCGGCTCGCCGCCGCCAACATCGTCTACAGCACGCACGTCTATCCCAATCGCCCACGCCGCCGCTGGCCCGCCGCCTTCGGCAATTCCGCCGCGGACGTTCCGGTGTTCGTAGCCGAATGGGGCGGCGGCGATGACGACCTCGAGTGGGGCAATCGCTTCGCCGCCTTCCTCCACTCATCCCCCGTCGCCGGCTGGACCGCCTGGAGCTGGCAGGACAACCCATTGCTCGTCCACGGCGACCGCCCGCCTTACTTACCGACCCTCTTCGGCTCGCTCGTCCAAAACGAGATCGCGCGCAAACCCTAACATCAAATCTGCGCCAGACCGCCGTCGACAAAGAGTTCGATCCCGGTAATATAGCTGCTCTCGTCAGACGCCAGAAACAAGACCGCCTTCGCTACTTCGTCCGGCGTGCCCACGCGTCCCAGCGGAACCGTGCGCGACGCCTCCGCAACGACTTGATCGAGGCTCTCCTGCGTCATCCCCAAACTGTTGTGATACCCCGGCGTCGGCACGATCCCGGGACTGACCGCGTTCACCCTGATTTTTCGATCCTTCAAATCCACCGACCAGGTCCGCGCAAACGACCGGACCGCCGCCTTCGTCGCGCTATACACGCTGAACGCCGGATTGCCCTTGATCGAAACGATCGACGCATTCAGCACGATGCTCCCGCCGTCGCGCAACAACGGCAGCGCGCTCTGCACGGTGAATAACGTGCCTCGCACATTGACATCGAACTGCTTGTCGAAGTGCTCCTCCGTGATCTGCCCAAGCGCCGCGAACTCCCCGACCCTCGCGTTCGCGAACAGAATATCCAGCGAGCCTTTCTTCTCCTTCACCGCGGCAAACAACTTCTCGATATCGGCAATCTTCGCAATATCGCCCTGAATGCCCGTCGCGTTCGCGCCCAATTCCTTCACCGCCGCGTCAAGCTCCCCCTGCCGTCGGCCTGTGATAAACACGTACGCGCCTTCTTCCACGAACCGCTTCGCAGTCGCCAGCCCAAGCCCGCTGCTCCCTCCGGTAATCACGGCTACCTTGCCCGCCAATCGTTCCGACATCGTCGCTTCTCCGATCGGGCCGCCATGCGGCCACGCTTCATCGGATGTGCAAACAGGAATGCGGTTGCACGTAATCCCTTCGTCCCCCCGATGATCCCCGCCAGCCCTCACCAGTTCACAGCCCGCCCACCTCGAATGCCTTCTGTTTATCCGTACTACTAACGTTCATTTCTTCGCCTCTTGCAAAGAAAATCGCTGATCGCTTTACTCTCAACTGCCCTCCCTATGGCCTGAGCGCTTTCCTTGGTCCGTGTTTATCCCCGCCTATCAGTGGCCAAATCTGTCTTTACATCCGCCAGATTCGACCGGTTCAACCTTGAGCCCTCTTTGTTTATCGGCGTTCATCGGCATTCATCGGCGGCTAAAGGTTCTCTTTGGCTCTGCCGCGCCGTGTTGATCCCGCCAGAGCCGTGGCCAATTTTGTTTTCACGCCCGCGCCAGAGTCGACCATTTCCAAGCCTGGAACCGCTCGTTTATTCTGCGTCGATCCCCGCTTATCTGCGGCCAGTATTGCTTTAGCGCCTTAGGCGCCCCGCCCATGGGTGGCCGAGTCCGTTACCCCGCGCACACTCCGTCCGTTGCTTCCGTCTGCCGCGTAGCGTAAATTGGGGGGCGGGTGGAGGACCCAAACCAGATATGGCCTTTTGCACGAGTTGCGGCGCGAACGTCCAAGGCGCCTTCTGTCAGCAGTGCGGCACCCCCGCGAGCACATCCGCGGGACCTGCCATGACACCCCCCGCCGTAGCAGCCCCCGTCCCGCAAGCACCGCCCCCGCCGCCCGGCACCCGCAAAACCAGTCCGCTCGTCTGGATCCTGGTCGGCGTTCTCGGACTCTTCCTGCTCGGCGTCGTCGGACTGATCACCGCCGGAGTCTTTGTCGCGCGCAATCCTGGGATCGTCTTGGGCAAGCTCATCACCGCCGCCAATCCGGACGCCGAAATCGTCAGCACCGATATGGGCTCGCAGACCCTGCGCATTCGCGACAAACGCACCGGCAAGGAAGTCACCGTCTCCTTCGACGACGTGAAGAAAGGTCGTTTGAAATTCAGCGCCATGGGTGACGACGGCCAGGTCGCCAACATGGAAATCGGCGGCGGCGCCGGCCAACTGCCCAAGTGGGTGCCCACCTATCCCGGCGCCACTGCGCAGGCCAACATCACCGCCAAAGGCGAAAACTCCGAGGGCATGGGCGAAGGCGGCATGGTTAGCTTCACCACCACCGATGCGCCTTCCAAAGTAATGTCCTTCTACGAGAACAAGTGCAAGGAAATGGGGATGAACGTAGACCTCAACGGAGCTACCGCGGAAGGCGGCATGATCATGGCGACCGAGGAATCCGCCAAGCGCACCCTGCACGTCATGGTAAGCAACAACTCGGGTAACGAGACCACGATCGCTGTCACCTTCGGACGCAAACGCTGACTGAGTGTCAGCCGTGCCCGAGATACATCAGCCAGCCGATCCCGAATAGCGCGAGCATGAAACACGCGAACGTATAGACGCCGTAGTGCAGGCGGTCGCGATCGTTGCGTTTCGTCACCACGCCGAGCACCACCGAAGTGAATAACGCGAACAGGAAGGCCGCCTCGAAATGCGAGAGATTCATCTTCGGCATTAGTCCTTCCTCCCCGCTGCGATTTCGTACACGTCTACCATCGCGAGCACGTTCAACAGTCCCGCGGTGACCAGGAATTTCGTGCCGTAATCGTGAACATGCCCGGCCATATCCG
>JAOAPT010000156.1 GCA_025463045.1 Candidatus Solibacter sp. | reverse complement strand
CCACCCTGGGCAACGAAGCGGGACTCTTCGGCGCCGCCTACCTGCCGTGGATTGAAGCGTAATAGAGTTTAAGTTCCATGCGTACCCTCGTGCTGGTTATCGCCGGCTGCGCGATCCTGTCCGCACAGCCGAAGACGCTGTTCTACATGAACGATTCGCCGGCCTCGATCCGGTCCTTTCAGGCGAATGCCTCGAAGATCGATCTGATCGCGCCGACCGTATATTCGGTCGACGCCGCCGGACTCGTCTGGGGCAAGCCCGATTCGCGCGTCCTCGAAACGGCGCTAGAGAGCGGCGTGGAGCGTCTGATCATCGTGTTCAATCACGGCAAGACGGCGGCAGATGCGGTCGTTGGGGTGCGAGAGACGAAGGCGGTGGACTTGATGACGGGAGCGGCGGCGGCGATCACGGATGGGGCGCTGAAGAACAGGATGGGCGCGGGCGAAGTGTGGGCGGTGCGAGTGGGGCGGTAAGGATCGCTGGTATTATCAAGGTTGTAGGGACTCTCGATGCGGTATACGGTCATCCTGGAACAAGAAGCAGACGGCGGGTACGTCGCTATCGTGCCGGCACTGCCGGGATGCGTGTCTCAAGGCGACACGCGCGATGAGGCATTGACGAATATCCGTGAAGCTGCAGATCTCTACATCGAAGACTGCATCGCCGCTGGCGACCCTGTCCCGACTGAAGCGGGCAAAGAATACTTCTAGCTCACAACCGGCATGCCCCGGTGAAACTGCCCACAGACTTATCCGGCCAGGAACTGGTGAGGGTGCTTTTGCGTATCGGGTTTGTCGTAAATCGCCAACGCGGAAGCCATATCATTCTTCGACGCGACGACCCATATGCGCGTGTCGTTGTGCCCGACCACCGAGTTGTTCGTGCGGGAACTTTGCGTCAGATCCTCAATGAAGCGGGAATCAGTGTAGAGCAACTGCTGGCGCTTCGCTAAGTCATCTCGATCCCCTACGACACCGCCTTCACCCTCTTCTCCACATCCGCGCGGAAGCGATCCACCAACCCCAGCACATACGCACCGACATCCATCCCGGGATCCTCCACCAGCGGCGTCAGATCCATCCCGAAGTTCAGCGCCGATTCCTGATCAGTGCCGTGGCTCGCGTAATACGTCGCGTGCGCTAGCCGCCGCCCTGCCGTCGCGAGATCGTATCTCTTCCCGCCGCTCACCTGCGAGTCGAACACCCCGACCAGCGACGCCGCGATATTAGGGCGCGCCGACACGGGCAGAATCTGCTTGTCCTCATCGGTCATCCAATCGAGATCGCGCCACACTTCGCACCCGTATACCTTCTTCACTTTCACCTGATCGCGCACCGCGCGCAGCGCCGCGATAGAGCGCAGCGTCACGCCAACGTGCGTATCGTGCTTATCCGCCGGATTATGCAGGTAAACGTAATCGGGCCGGGCCGCCGACAATATCTTCTTCATGTCCTCGACAACGACCGTCTCCTTCGCATTCTTCACTTCCGAACTCGTGAACGCGAGTTGAATCTGGCAGCCGTACTCGCCAACATACGCCGCCTTTCGCTGCTCCACCACCCTTACCTTCTGCATCTCCTCATCGCTGTACTCGCCATAGATGCCGGCACGCGGACTGCCCGCGCCATTAGTAACTACGACACCCGAGAACCACTTGTCCTTCGCACCGAAACACTCGGCGATGCCGTGGTACGCCATGATCTCGATATCGTCCTGATGAGCGGCGATACAGAGGTGCGTGGTGCGCGCGATCGCGGCATCGGCAGGCGTACCATCCGGCACGAAGAAATCCGCGGTGGGTTTGTGAAATTGCATCAGTGGGTCTCCGGAACGGGAATCGATGGAAGGCTCGCGGCCGCGATTGCCTGGCCGTGGCGCTTCTCCTTCTCATCGGGAATGTGAAAGCGAATGCGCTCCGCCAACTCGGGGAACTCGGCTCGCAGTACTTCCGTCGCCGTCGACAGAATCAGGTCGCCGCCCTCACCGGTGAGTACGCGGCCGAGCACCAGCAGATTGCGGAAATCATAAAAATCCGCATACGTCGCGATGTTGTACCCGAAGTACACGCCGATCGTCTCGTAAATTTTCCGCGCCCGATCGTCTCCATGCGACATGAATTTCTGCACGTGCTCGAGCTTCACAGGCAGCGGCATGTCGCCCGGCAGATCGATACCCGCCGGCGCGAGCAATCGCCCGACGGCCTGCTGCGAAAAGTATTGCGCGCCGACGCCGGGATCGCCCGACCACTCGTCGGCAGGCGCGTGCGCCCGATAGTCCACCGGGACGAAAGCGAGTTCGTTCAGCCAGCTCGTGATATTGCCCTGCGGAGTGACGAAGCCCGCCGCCAGACTGCTGCCCATCGCCACGCCGAGCACTGCGTTATCCCCGAGCGCCATCGAACCGGCGAGCGCCGTGACTTCACCATCATTCACCACATCGAACGGAATGCCGTTCCACGCCGCTTGCAGGTCGAAGAAAAGCCGTCGAATGCGCGTGTCGAATTCCTCGCGCGCCACCGTACGATATAGCGATCCCACGCGGACCTCGTTCGCGACATAGACGCCCGCGGCGCTGCCCCCGATCGCATCGACGCGCGGCAGGTGCGCGGCGGCGCGCTTCAGAGAATCGTTCACGCCATCGTAGTGATATTGCGGATCGCTCTCCACCGCCGGAGTCCACGGCACCTCATCGCTGAACACGACCTTGCCGTCGATCACCGCCGCGCACTTGCGATCGCTCGCGCCGAGATCGAACCCGATCCGGCAGCCCTCGAGATGACGCCCGAGCGGCGTGGCCGCTTCGTGCTCGTCGGGGCAGGCCTCGTACGCACAGCTCTCGATCGTCATCGGCCGCCCATAAACGCGGTCAGGAATGAACTCATAGTCGAAGGCTCGAGCCCCCGTCGGCGAATAGACAGAGCGCAGTGAATCCGCGATCTCGGATGGCCCGGCGATCGTCACGCGGAAACCGCCCTTCTGCCACAGCAGGTACTTCACCAGGCGCTCGACGTAGCGCTGATTGAGTGCGGCATGCAGGCCCTCGTGCGGCAGAATCGCCGTGCGATAAACCGACACCGAGCCGCGTTCCCGCTCCAGCGCAATCGCCAGCGGTACCGCGCCGCCGAGCGCACGATACGCCCTGTTCCAGAGGGACGCAGGGAGGAACTCGGGGTCCAGCGCGGGGCGAAACTTCGGGACTACCGAAAGCATGGCAGACATGAGCTTATGAAGCCGGATTTTATCATCCGGCACCCGCGCAGGGTTGTACTATGGCGTCATGTGGCTTGGCATCGACGTTGGCACGGGCAGTTCGCGCGCGCTTCTGGTGGATGAGCGTGGCGCCGTTCGTGCGGGATTTACGGCACTTCACGAGGACATGCACATGGAGCGCCCGCTCTGGGCCGAGCAGCGTCCAGAGAACTGGTGGGACGCCGTCGTGCAGGCCGTCCGCGGCGTGCTCGCCAAGGCCGGCATCACCGGCGCCGACGTCAAAGCCATCGGACTTTCCGGCCAGATGCACGGCCTGGTGCTGCTCGATGGCGAACAGGTGATTCGCCCCTCTCTCATCTGGTGCGACCAGCGCAGCCAGGCGCAAGTCGATTTCGTCAACGCGACCATCGGCCGCGAGAACGTACTGCGCTACACGGCGAACCCCGTGCTCACCGGCTTCACGCTGCCCAAGCTGCTATGGGTCCGCGACAACGAGCCGGCGAACTTCGCGCGCGTCACCAAAATGCTCCTGCCCAAGGACTACGTGCGCTTCAAGCTGACCGGCGATTTCGCCACCGAAGTCTCCGACGCCTCCGGTACCAGCGTGTTCGACGTAGTCAATCGCCGCTGGAGCTACGAAATGATGGACGGCCTCGGTCTCGATCGCGCCATCCTGCCCCGCTGCTACGAATCGAGCGAAGTCACCGGTACAATCTCCGCGGCTGTTGCCGACCTGACAGGACTCAAGGCCGGGACTCCCGTAGTCGGCGGTGGCGGCGATCAGGCATCCAGCGCCGTGGGCAACGGCATCGTGCAGGAGGGCATCGTATCGTGCACGCTCGGCACCTCCGGCGTCGTCTTCGCGCACATGGAGAAGGTCGCGTACGATCCCGCCGGCCGGGTGCACACGTTCTGCCATGCGGTGCGCGACAAGTGGCACGTCATGGGCGTGACGCAGGGCGCCGGCCTCAGCTTGCAATGGTTCCGCAATCAACTCGCGCCCGGCACAGCGTACGACACGCTGATGGACGAAGCGTCGACCTCACCCGCGGGATCGCAGGGCCTCTTTTGGCTCCCCTACCTGATGGGCGAGCGCACGCCGCATCTCGACGCAACGATCCGCGGCGGATGGGTCGGCATGACGGCGAGCCACAAGCGCGCCGATCTGATTCGCTCCATCATCGAAGGCGTGAGCTACAGCCAGCGTGATTGCCTCGACATCATCGAGTGTCTCGGCGTGGCAGTCAGCGATGTGCGCGCATCCGGCGGCGGCGCCCAGAGCGCCTTCTGGCGCCGATTGCTCGCGCAAATCCTGAACAAGCGCGTCGTCACGCTCGAGACCCGGGAAGGGTCGGCATACGGTGCGGCACTCCTGGCGCTAGCCGGCGAATACGGCAGCGTGCCGGAAGTCTGCAAAGTCGCGATTCGCGAGACGGATGCCGTGTCGCCCGATCCTTCGGACGCGGCATTCTACGGAAAGGCGCACAAGATCTATCAGGATCTCTACCCCGCGCTGAAGGGCATCTGCCGCGACATCGCGGCCTTGTAGTGCGTCGACAGCAGCCCGCGGCTCGCATCAAGATTCAGTGCGCCGTGCCTAGCGGCGCCAGTAGCCGCGATAATACCGCCCGCCGTAATACCGCGGTCCGAACCAACGCGCCCGCGCATACGGAGGACGAGCCCAGTAGCCGGGCCTCCAGACATAGCGCGGTCCAACCGGATAGTAATAGCCCGATACCCATGAATAGCCCGGTCCCGGCGCCACCGGAACATATCCGTAAGCTACCGGCGGAGGCGGCGGCGGAGCGTACACCGCAACCGGTGCGGGGTACCCAACTCCTACTCCGAAGAAGATTCGCGGGCCTGCGAACGCCGCGCTGCCTGCCAAAAACAGAAGTGCGAGTAGTTTGGATTTCATGTCTCCTCCTAACACGCCCCGAAGAGCGCCACACTACCACCCACTGCAAATCGCTTGCCAGACGGTAAGTGACAGAAGAACCGGAATTTGCGCGCGGAGGGCCCTGGCCCAGGACCACCGCCCTGGTGGATTTCGGCCATCCCGCGAAGCTAGTTCGTCCGTCCCAGCCTTGTCACCAGATCGTAAATGAAATCCACCGCGTCGTCGAAGCTCTTCACCAGAACGCGCTCGCTGCGCCCATGCGCACGCACATCGTCCTCGTCGCCGAACATCCCGCTGACACCGTACGTCGGGATCCCGGCGCGAATCAGAAAAATGCCATCGCTCGCCCCCGTGTCCATCGCCGGGATCACGGGCAGTCCCGGCCAGATCTTCGCCGTGCTCGCCGTGACAGCCGCCATTACTTGCGGATCGATCGGCTTGTACGGCGTGATCACCGGCTCCGCCATTTCGGTCAGCTTGATCTGCGGGTCGGCCAGCACCTCTCGCAGCGTGCGCTCGATATCGCCAGGCTTGTCGACGGGCAGCAATCGGCAATTCACCACCGCGCTGGCGACCGCCGGCAGCGCATTCTCGGCATGTCCCCCGGAGAGCATCGTCGCCACACACGTGGTGCGCATCTGTGCGTTGTAGAACGGGATCGCGGAGAGCCGCCCGACCGCGGCCGCATCGGCGGGATTCTGCACCATAGTCTTCAGGTCGGCGCCCAACTGGCCGCGGTAAACATTTGCGCCGCGCTCGAACGCCGCGCGCGTGACGTCGAACAGGTGTACGGGAAAATCGAACTTCCCCAGTCGCGAGAGTCCGTCGGCCAGGTGATAAATCGCGTTGTCCTTCCGCGGCAGCGAACTGTGTCCGCCCGAATTCGTCACTTCGAGTTTGAAACTGAGGAAGACCTTTTCCGCGGCCTGCATCGCCATATAGATGTGCTTGCCGTTCTTGATGTGCCCGCCGCCGGCATCCGTATTCACGCAGAATTGCGCATCGATCAGCGGCCGGTGCTCCTTCACCAGCCAGTCGACCCCGTTCGCCGGACCGCCCTCTTCATCCGACGTGAGCGCGAGAATCAGATCGCGCTCCGGCTGGAACTTCTCGCGCTTCATTCGTAGAAACGCCGCGACCAGTGTCGCGTCATCGCCCTTCATATCCGATGTGCCGCGTCCGTAGAAGTAGCCCTCCTGCTCGCGGAATTCGAAGGGATCCCACGGCCAGTCGGCGCGCCGCGCTTCCACCACGTCCAGATGCCCGAGGAACAGAATCGGACGCCCGCTTCCCGTCCCACGTAGACGAACTACCAGATTGCCTTTCTTCGCCACCGGCGCCAGTACCTGAACATCCGCTGCCGGATATCCCGCCGCGCGAAAACGGGTAGCCATCGCCTCCGCCGCACGCGTGTTGTCACCCGCCGAATCGGTCGTGTTGATCTCGATCAACTGTTTGAAAATCTCCCGCGCCAACTTCTGGTCGGCAGTTTGCGCACAGAGCGGAGTCGTCGATATGAAGAGCAGACATAGGAAAACGGCAGGAAAGCGCATACTGTGATTATGCCCCCTGGGCGAATGCTGATCGTCGCCGGACTCATGCTGGTGGTCGTCGGACTGGTCGTCACTTTCGGCGATCGCCTCCCGCTTCACCTCGGGCGCCTGCCCGGCGACATACGCATCGAGGGCAAGAATTCGTATTTCTACTTCCCCCTCACGACCTGTCTTCTATTGAGCGCGCTCGCCTCGCTCGTGCTCTGGATGATCCGCCGCTAAATTGTAAGAGTTGGGTAAGAAAGTTAGGATCCCGCGCCCGCCGGTGGTATCAGTGATTATGACCAGGGCACCGGGAATCGTTCGAAGGGCTTCACTTGCGTTGCTACGCAATTGTGGGTGGAACGCAAATCCCTATCGCCGGAGATCAAATTCTGATGTGCGGAATACCCGCGCGGAGCCATTCTGACTCGCGCGCAGAGATTGGCTAGTGTAGCCGCCCCATCTTCTCGAGCGGCCAGTACACGAACACCGCTTTCCCGTAGATCGCGTCTCTCTTGACGAACCCCCACGTGCGGCTGTCGCTCGACGACGTCCGGTGATCGCCGAGCACAAAGTACTTGCCCGAAGGCACACGCTGCTCTTCCCACGACACCCGATCGCGATAATCCTCCGGCACGTATCCTTCGCTCAACGCCCGCCCGTTCACATAGACCTGTCCCGCCTCAATCCGTACCCTGTCCCCAGGAACCCCGATGACACGCTTGATATACGACTTCGTCGGATCGAGCGGAAACCAGAAGACCACCATGTCGCCCCGCTCAATGCTGCCGAGGCCGAAATGGTAAGTGAACTTGTTGATGAAAATTCGTTCCTGGTCGGTCAGTGTCGGCATCATACTCGTGCCTTCCACCTTGACCGGCTGGTAAATAAAGACAATCAAAATCACCGCGATCAAGACCGAAAAGGCCAAGTCGCGTACCCAGGAAAGCGCGCTCCACACGCCGGGTGGCACTAACCCGCCGGGCTGAGCCGGCGGAATTGGTGGAGGCGCGGAAATAGACTGTTCGTTCTCTTGCATCCCGCTTCTACTACGTAAAATTATAGACGCTCGAGCGGAAGCTTTGGTTGCCCGTCGCCGCCTACTTCAGCAGCGTCTTCAGCGCGACGAACGGCACTGCGCCCTCTTTGAGCGCCCTGTCGTTGAATTCCGGGAGGCTGTAAGCGCTGCCCTTCGCTTGCTTGTATTCATCGCGAAGCCTGATCCAACTGCGCCAACCGACGAAGTACATCGGCAGTTGCGCGGAGCTGAGCTTGGCGCGCTGCAGCTTCGCGGTCGCCTCCTCCTCTTCCTGGAAGGTCTGCTTCTCCATCAAGTCCAGCGCCTCTTTATCCGACATGTTGAGCATCTGCAGACGCACGTCCAGAATCGTGTTGGCGATAACCCGCAATTCCTCTTTGGCGAACGTCAACGCCATTTCCGGCGAGTGATTCAGGAACCCCTCGTCGAGCATCATCTGCGTCGCATACTGGGCCCAGCCCTCGATATACGCGCCGTTGCCGAACACCGACCGCACCAGCCTCCGACCCTGCGGCTGGATCTCGTTGGCGATCTCCATCTGCACGTAGTGCCCGGGCATCGCCTCGTGAATCGTCAGCAGCTTCAGCTTGAAAAAGTTGTACTCCCGGAGTTTGGATTCCACACGCTCCTTCGACCATGAAGGCGAAATCGGCGTGATCCAATAGAACGCGCCCAACTGCGGCTGCAGCGCGGGCGCTGGATTGAAACCGCCCACCGCATACGCGCCGCGCATGTATTCCGGCGTTGGAATCACCTGCAAATTCGATCGCGCGGGAAGCGTCAGCAGGTGCTTCTCCTTCACAAAACCGCGCGCCTCTTCCAGATCCTTGCGCGCATCGTCCATGTAATTCTCGCGCGCCGAATGGCGCTCCGCGATCCTCCCCAGCACCTCGCCAATCACCGCGTTCTCAAGCTCCGCGCCGCTCAAGTCCGCGTGGTCCTTATGCACCGCAAACATCTCGCGATGCAGCGGCAGCGCCAACTGCAGCATGCGCGCCCGCACCTGTCCGAGTTCCCGCTCCGCGTCCTGCAGCGTACTGTCCGGCTCCACGCCGGCATCCATCGAGTAGCGAAATTTCCGCGGGTAGATCGCGCCGCCCAGCCGCCAGCTGTAGTTGGAGCGTCCGGGCATGCTGGTCTTGAGAAACTTATCGAACTTGATCATCGCGTCCAGGGCCGGACGCGCCACCTGCGCGTAAGCCTGCGCCTGGTCCGCCGGAATGCCCGCGCGAATCTCCTTGTCCACCAGGTTCATATTCCCCTGGTTTTCATCGATCGCCACCTGAGTCCACTCCGGGGGAGCCGACACCATATTGGTCGACGCCTGATCCAGAAACAGCGGAACCTTCTGCAGACGCGCCATGATGTGCTTCACGCGCTCCGCCTTCGGCGCATACTCCAGCACGAACGGCGTGAACAACGCATTTCCCAGCGTCTCCACATACGATTGCGGACTGTGCATCGACGTGTGGATCTCGTTAAAATCGAGCAGCGTCAGCGCGATCTGGTCCTGCATGATCGTCAGATCCGCCCGGTCTTCCGGAGTGAGGTCCTCCTGCTTCAGCGAACTCAGGCGATCTTTGATCTTCTCGTAAAATCGGTTTTGCCTGGCCAGGTTGGCCGGACTGTTGTCGTCCAGCATCTCGTCGAGCTTCTGCCCCTGATACTCGTGCAATCCTGCGGAAGTAGCCGCCGAAGGCGAAAACGCCAGGGACCCGAGCACAAACTCTTCCGAAATGTCTCCCAGCTTTTTCGCGGAGTTCTTTCCGCAACCAACGGCGAGTGTGAGAACCAGTAGGATTGCAGCGAGTTTCGCCATTGGTGCAATTGTACAACCCGCACCAGCGGAATGGCGGTTTAGCCCGGGTCTAGCCCGCGTTTAGCCCGGCTTGGCCCCGTTTAGCCCACTGTGATATGCGTCGGCCGAGGCACTGCAGGCGTGGGGATCGAGACCGGTTCCGTGTGCCGGCTGCGCTGCAGTTGATGGAGTTCGCGCATCAACTGCGCCTGGCGCGCGGAAGCATGGCGGACAATTAACCGTTCACCGATCAGGCACGTCCAAAGGAGGGCTACCGATAGCGCAATCGCCACTAAACCCTGTCCTGTGATTCTTGCGATTGGCATCGGCCGTTCCTCCGCCTGGACTTTCAGCAATCCGCCTACCAATACTTACGTTGTTTGTTTTCAATCGGATTTCTGTGCGGAAGTGTGACTCAACGCTACAGGTTAGACTCGGTGTCACCTCGTCGCCACCCCCTCGCCACCCCGTGGTGCGGCAATTAGTGACAGCCGAGGCAGCGGAAATTCCGTCCATGACACACCACGCAGCTGGCCTTATCCAGATTCGCTTTGCCCGAGTTGTGAATGCTCATGTAGCCCGGAACATGGCTGGCGGGCTTCAACTGCGCGTCCTTGGCATGACACTTCTCGCAACTGAATGGATTGTCGATCTCGGTATGGCACACCAGGCAGTCCGCCATCTGCGGCATGGCGGCGGGAGTTACCTGTTCGGATTCCCGCAGGCCGCGGTGGCACGCCTCACAGGCATTCCCCGTATTCAGGTGCCTGCGAATGTCGCCCGGAGGTTGAAGGTAGGTACTTTTGTCGATCGCCGCCGCGATCACTGGTGCGATATTACCCATTTTCAGGTGCTGGGCATGGCTGAAAAACGCCACCCGCGACGCCGGTGGTGACGGAATCTCGACATCCTTATGACAGCCGGTGCACGCCATTTTCTCGGGCAGCAGGTTATCCGAGACCTTCGTGCTCGACGCCGCGGCCGTATGACACGTGACGCATTCCAGCTTGAGCCCCAGGTGGAGCTTGTGCGAGAACGGCGCAGCCCCGGCCGCGCCCCACGCCAACATCAATAGCAACGCGAACCGCTTCACGCCTTGCTTCACTCCATCCTTCACCCCTGGCTTCACCCCTTGTAGCTCAGGTGCCAGATGCGATTGTTACCGTCCTCGGAAATCAGCAGGCTCCCATCGGGAAGTTGCAGCAGCCCGACCGGCCGCCCCCAAACGTCGCGGGAATCGGGGCCGATCATCCAGCCGGTCAGAATCTCCTTCATCGCTCCCGACGGCTTGCCATCCTTGAACGGAATGAACGCGATCGATTGCCCGACGCGCTTGGACCTGTTCCACGATCCATGAAGTGCGAGGAACGCGCCCCCCTGGTATTCCTTCGGGAACTGCGTGCCCGTGTAGAAGATGAAGTCGAGCACCGCCACATGCGACCCCAGCAGCACGTCGCCCTGGATCGTCTTGGCGACCAGATCCGGCCGCTGCCCCTTATTCCGCGGATCTTCGTTCGGCCCCGCATAGGCATAAGGCCAGCCGTAAAAGCCGCCCTTCTGAATATGCGTGAAGTAATCGGGCACCAGGTCGTCGCCCAATTCATCGCGCTCCTGGACCGCCGCCCACAGCGTGTCCGTGCCCGGATACCAGCGCAGCCCGATCGGATTGCGCGTACCCGAGGCGTAGATCTCGTGGCCGCTGCCGTCCGGGTTGTAGCAGTTGATCGCCGCCCGCTTCGGATCCTCACCCGGCGAAACGTTCGATCCCGATCCGGTGCCCACGCAGAACCGCTTGCCGTCGCGCGTGAACAACAGGCTCCGCGTCCAGTGTCCGCCGCCGAGTCCCTTGAGCGAAACGACCTCTTCGCCCGCCCCGGCCGTCATCGCCTTCGCATCATACTTATACCGTTTGATCGATTCGGGCTCGCCCACGTACAGCCACCCGTCATGCAGCGCGAGACCGTAAGGACGCGTCAGGTGCTCGATGATCGCCTTGCGTTCCTTCCCCTGCAGCACGTAAACCGTGCCGTTGGGGCCGTTGACGCCGCTATCGGCGAGCAGGATTTCGTTGCTCGGGCCGAGCAGCATAAACCGCGGCTGCTTGAACCCCTCCTGCCAGATTTCCACCTGGAAACCGGCCGGAACGTTGAGCTTGGCCCCTTCGGGCTGTGGGATCTTCCGAGGCCCGTTGTTCACGGAGGGCGTGGCGAATGGCGCGGGCAGCGTCTTCTGCTGCGCGTAGAAAAGGGTACCGGCGCCAAGTAGCCCGATCCCCAGCAAAATTCCTCTGCGGTGCATGAAACTATGATGCCACGGCCAGTGCCGCCGGTGCGGGATCAAGGAAAGGCGCCGGGATCAAAAAGAAACGCCGGGGCGAGTGCGGCCCCGGCGGAAAAAGGAACGGAGAAGGTAACAGACTGACTCGAACTATCTGGCGGCCATCAGCGCGCGCAGGCGGCGGGCCCGTTCCGGGGCGCGCAGTTGGCGGAGCGCCTTGGCTTCGATCTGGCGAATTCGCTCGCGCGTAACGTCGAACTCCTGGCCGATTTCCTCCAGGGTATGTTCGCGCTCGCAGCCGATGCCGAAGCGCATCCGGATCACCTTCTCCTCTTTCGGGGAGAGCGTCTTCAGGATGCCCGCGGTCTCATCGCGAACGTTGGATTCGATGACAGCATCGACGGGTGAACCCACCCAGCGATCTTCGATCAGATCGCCCAGCGCCGATTCGCCATCGCGGCCAACCGGGGTTTCGAGCGACACCGGGTCGCGAGAAATGGTCTTCAACTTCTGGACCTTCTCGACCGGGATATCCATCCGGCGGCCAATTTCGTCGTTTGTAGGAGTTCGCCCCAACTCCTTTTCCAATTCACGCGTCGCCCGCAGGAACTTGTTCATGCTCTCGTTCATGTGAACGGGGATGCGGATCGTCCTGGACTGATCGGCGATCGCGCGCGTGATGGCCTGACGACTCCACCATGTGGCGTACGTTGAGAACTTGTATCCGCGGCGGTATTCGAACTTATCGGCCGCACGCATCAGGCCGATATTGCCCTCCTGGATCAGGTCCAGCAGGTGAAGTCCGCGGTTTACGTATTTCTTGGCGACCGAAACCACCAGGCGAAGGTTGGCCTCGACGAGGTCCTTCTTGGCGCGTTCGGCTTCCGCTTCTCCGTGACGGATCACGGTGAGACTGTGCTTGAGTTCGGGCAGCGTCGCGCCGGCGGCGATTTCGCGCTTCTTGATTTCGCGCTTCAGTTCCTTCAGGCGAAGCGCCTGGGTGGGATTGCTCCGCACCTCTAAACGCTTAATTTCACTATCGAGATGGCTGATCTCGTCGACGGCGCGTTCGATCTCGCGGGCGAATTCCTTCCACTTGATCAAACGGAACGGCGCACGACGAATCGCGAGCGAGGTTTCCACCTTAGCCCGGTTAAGCTTCGCGCACAGCCGCTTACGCGGCTTCTTGCTCGCCGCCGGGGTCGCTTCCACTTTATCTTCGAGCTGCTGTAACTTCTTGTGCAGCAATACGATATCGGCGAAATGCTTGGCCGCCTCGTTGCGCACTTTGACGTCGGCCGGGGAGCCTTCTTCGACATCTCCCAAGTCCACGACGCTTTCGATTTCGATATTGGCCCGCTTTAGCTGATCGGCCACATCCACAACCACCCGCTGAACCAGGGCAGAGCGGCTGATCGCCTTCTGCATCCGCAACTTACCACGCTCCATGCGGCGCGCCAGATCGACTTCGCCCTCCCGAGTCAGCAGCGGAACCGCACCCATTTCGCGCAGATACACGCGCACCGGATCGTCCGTGTAGATGGACTCTTCCACGGGCGCCGGGTGCAGGAAGTCCGCCTCATGCGCAGCCTCCGGATCGAAAAACTTGGGGTCGTCCTCGAAACTAAGGCCTAATGCTTCCGGGTTTTCCGCTAAAAACTGATCTTCGAATTGATCCACTTAAGACTCACCTCCCCCACAGGCATGCGACGGATAACAATCGGATGTCAGGGAATGGGGTACTAGCTGAAAGAATTTTGGCTTGCGTCTGC
>JAOAPT010000072.1 GCA_025463045.1 Candidatus Solibacter sp. | reverse complement strand
CACGCGTTCTCGCTGATCAGGCGTAAAGTGAATTTCAGCCGGTAGCACCGAGCCGTACACGCGATATCATGCTTGCATGACCCGCGTTCTTCTCGTACTCATCACGTTGTTCTCTGCTGTTCTCGAGGCGCAGGATTCGAAGCCCCTGCGCCTTGCCATCGCCGGACTCAACCACGGCCACGTCTCCGGTTTTCTGCGCGCGGCGAAGGCGCGGAAAGACGTGGAGATCGTCGGCATCTTCGACCCGGACGCCGCGCTTGGCGCGAAGTACGCCAAGACCTACGAACTCCCGTCCGAGGGCGTGTTTCAGGACCTCGGCGTGATGCTCGACCGCGTCAAGCCCGAGGCCGTTGCCACCTTCACCCCAACCAACGGGCACGCCGCCGTCGTCGAGGCTTGCGCCTCGCGGCACGTCGCGGTGATGATGGAAAAACCGCTCGCCACCACCGTCGCCGAGGCGCGCATCATTCAGCGCGCGGCGCGCACCGGCAACATCCCCGTGATGGTCAACTACGAGACCACCTGGTACAAGAGCCATGGCGAGATCTGGAAGGTCATCAAGGACCAGAAGGCTGCCGGCGACATCCGCAAGATGGTAGCGATGGATGGCCACCAGGGTCCGAAGGAGATCAACGTCCAGCCCGAGTTTTTCTCGTGGCTCACCGACCCGGTAAAGAACGGCGCCGGCGCGCTCTTCGATTTCGGCTGCTACGGCGCGAACCTGATGACGTGGCTGATGGACAACCGGAGTCCGCTCGCTGTCACCGCGATCGCGCAGACCAACAAGCCGGCGATCTACGGGCGCGTCGACGATGAAGCTACCATCCTGGTGCAATATCCGAAAGCGCAGGGCATCATTCAGGCCTCGTGGAACTGGCCGTTCAGCCGCAAGGATTTCGAAGTCTACGGCGAGAAGGGATACACGATCGCGACCGGCGGCGATAACCTGCGCGTGCGCCTGCCAGGCCAGCGCGCGGAGGAGACGCGCCAGCCCGGCAACCTGCCCGAGGGCGAGACGGATTCCATCAGCTACCTGATCGGGGTGGCGCGCCGGCGCTTCAAACCGAGCGGGCTGAATTCGCTGGAGAACAATGTCATCGTGGTGGAGATTTTGCAGGCGGCGCGCGAGTCGGTGCGCACCGGGAAGAAAGTAAACTTGCAATGATGCGCCGCTATCTCCTGCTTGCGTGCGCGGCCGCCGCGATCGCGCCCGCGCAGCGCGTCGTGCTCGATACCAGCCTGATACTCGATGGACGTGGCGGCACGCTGCGCAATCAGCAGATCGTCATCAGCGGTACGAAGATCGAAGCCGTCGCGCCTCGGAAGGCCGCCGCCGCGTACGATCTGCGCGGACTCACCGTCATGCCTGGGTGGATCGACACGCACGTTCACCTCAACTGGCACTTCGACGCGGCGCACAAATATACCGGCGGACGCGGCGATACGCCGGCGTCGGATGCGCTCTACACGGCGGAGAACGCCTGGCTCACGCTGCACGGCGGGTTCACTACGGTGCAGAGCGTGGGCGCGGCGATCGACGCCGCGGTACGCGATCGCATCAACAGCGGCGCACTGCCCGGACCGCGCATCCTCACCTCGCTCAGCCAGATCAACGAACGCAGCGGCGATCCCGACGCCATCCGCGATTTGGTGCGCCGCACCAAATCCGAGGGCGGCGACCTGATCAAGATCTTCGCGACTACCGGGATGAGCGCGGGCGGGGCCCAGAGTATGAGCGACCAGCAGATTCAGGCGGCCTGCGGAGAGGCGAAATCGCTGGGCCTGCGCACCCTGGTGCACGCCATCGGTGCTGCGGGTGCGAAGGCCGCGATCCTCGCTGGATGCACCGCGATCGAGCATGGGAGTTACGTCGACGATGCAGCGCTCGATCTGATGGTGCAGCACGGAGTTTACTTCGATCCGAACTTTCTCGTCCTGCACAATTACCTGGATAATCGCGCGAGCTTCGACTTTCCGGCGGCGAGTTTTACCTCGCTCGAAAACGCCATCGCGCCGACCGCCGAAATTCTCCGGCGCGCTCGCGCACGGAAGGTAAAGATCGTCCTCGGCACCGACGCCGTCGCCGGAGCGCACGGGCGTAATGCCGAGGAGTTCGTATACCGCGTTCGCGATGCCGGCGATCGTCCGATGGACGCGATCGTCAGCGCGACCTCGATGGCTGCCGAATCGCTTAACTTGCAAAGCACGATCGGCGCCGTGGCTCCGGGACTGGAGGCGGACCTGGTGGCAGTCGAAGGGAATCCGCTGGAAGATATCACGGCCGTGCGCCGCGTTGTCTTCGTGATGAAGGGCGGTAGGATTTACCGCAACGCGGCCCGCGCTCCAGTAAAGTCGACTTCAGTAAAGTAGAATAGCTGCTGATCCTGAATCCAAACCACAAGGAGTACTGCCATGTTCCGTTCCTCGCTGTTCGTCCTCGCCCTCACGCTTGGGGGCGGCGCCCTGATGGCGCAGAATCCCGTAATCGCCGACCAGAAGACGGCGTATACCAACAACAAGAACAACCTGATCAAGGCCGCCGAGAAGATGCCGGAAGAGGCATACGGTTTCAAGCCGACTCCGGAGATGCAGAGTTTCGGCGAGCGCATCGGCCATATCGCCAACCAGATCGGCACGTGCAGCGGACTCACCGGCGAGCGGAAGCCCTCACAGGCCACCGGCAAAACCGCGAAGGCGGACCTTGTGGCTGCGTTGAAGGCCAGTTTTGACGCGTGCGATGCCGCCTGGGAAACGATGAATGATAAGACCGCGATGGAAATGGTGGCCGGCCGCGGCGGTCAGCAGCGCGCCAAGATTTCCCTCCTGATCGGCAACACCACGCACAATACGGAACTCTACGGCTATATCTCGGTTTACATGCGCCTCAAGGGAGTAGTGCCCCCGACCAGCGATCGAGC
>JAOAPT010000063.1 GCA_025463045.1 Candidatus Solibacter sp. | reverse complement strand
AACTACAGCGTGCTGGATGGTCGCGTCCTGCTGTTTGCGATCGTGCTGGCGGCGCTCACCGGATTCTTCTTCGGCGTGCTGCCGGCCAGCCTCATCGGACGACTGCAGCCCGCCGCCGATCTGGTGCGATCCCACCCCGGCCATCAGGCTCCGGCGAATCGCCTGCGATCCGTGTTGGTGGCCATGCAGGCGGCGGTCACGCTCGTGCTGCTTGCAGGAGCGTTTACGTTGGGGCGGAGTTTTCTCAAACTGACCGGCGCGGATCTGGGTTTCCAAACGGACAACGTCGTTACGTTCAATGTTGCGCTCTCCGGGACTCCGCACGAAGAGGCGGTAGTTGCTTACTACGAGCAGGCGCTCGATCGTCTCCGCAATATCCCGGGCGTCGAGGCCGCGGGCGCCGTCGAGTATCTGCCGCTGAGTGCCAATCTGGTGTTCATGGGCGGGCACTTCCGGCCCGAGCGATCGCAAACCAAACAGCAGGCCACGCTGCTCAACGCCACGCCTGGCTACTTCGCCGCGATGCGCACGCAGATTCTCGAAGGCCGCGATTTTCTACCGTCGGACCGTGATGCGGCGATCGTTAACGAAAGCTTCGCGCGTCAGTTCGGCGCGGGGTTGGTCGGCCAGCGGCTGAAGTCCGATCTTCACAAGCGGGCGCTGACCGTCGTCGGCATCGTGCGGAATCAGCATTTCGCGCCCGGCTCGCCGGGCGGCGCTGCCATCGTCGTCCCCGTGGCGTTGTGGGGGCCCACCAATCTCACGTTTGTGGCGCGGGTGCGCGGCAGCGCCGCGGCGTACTTGCCGGTTGGACGCGATGCGTTGCGCTCGGTCGATTCCAAAGTGCCGGTCTTCAACGCCAGCACGCTGCGCAGCCGTCTCGACGATCGCCTGGCGACGCCGCGCTTTTACACCACGGCGATTCTCTTCTTCGGCGTTTTCTCTTTGTTGCTTGCGATCACGGGCATTTACGGAGTCTCGAGTTTTGTGGTGACGCAGCGCACTCACGAAATCGGAGTACGGCTCGCCGTGGGCGCTTCTCCCGAACGCTTGCGCGCCGCGCTGTTACGCCAGAGCCTTGTGCCCGTCCTGGCGGGCGCGGCCGTGGGAGTCGCCGGAGCGGTTGCGCTGGGGCGCGTCGCCGGGCACTTGATACGAACGGCCGAGCCGGTCGGCGGCGCGGCGTGTGCGCTGGCCGCCACTGTGCTCGCGACCACGGCCGCCATCGCCATCTGCAAAGCGACTCATCGTATTCTGCGTCTGGACCCGATCCAAGTCCTTCGCGCTGACTAATATTTTCACGAATCGAGGAATCTCATGACGAACCGCACTCTACGTGTGTTTGCACTCACCGCGTTCGCGCTTCCCCTGTTTGCCGCGGGGTCGAAAAAAGCGTTCATCGAGCCTGCCCAGCCCAAGTGGGGCGAGAAGGTCCAACTGATTTACCGCTCCGATCTCGTCGATGCCGCGCTGCGCCCAACCGACAGCGCGATCGCGATCGTCAACATCTGGTCTCCGGGCGAATTCGAGCAGCGCCGCATTCCGATGGTTCGCGCCGGCGATCAACTTCGCGCGGAGTTCACCGTGCCGAATTACGCTTCGTATATTGCGTGCGACTTCGTCACCAAGGAGACCGTCGGCGGACCGGCCTCGGCGATGATCTATACCGCCGAAGGCAAGCCCGCGCGCGACGCATGGCACCAATCCATGCTCCGAGGGAGCGGCCAGCCGGACGCCAACGAACGCGCCGCCCGCGAACTGGCGCTCTATCCCGACAACTGGGAAGTCTTCCGCGATAAGTGGTTCATGGATCGCTCCGCCCAACGTGCCGCCACGATCCAGGCGGACCTCGCGCGCATCGAGCGCGAGGCAAAAGATCGGCCGCTCGCCGCGCTCTACGCGCTGAGCTACGGACATCTCCTGCTCGACCACGAAGCGGGCGCGCGTGCGGCTCTCGGCGAGATGGTCGAGCGCTTTTCCCACCATCACCTCACCGCGTACGCGCTCAGCAGCTACGGGTACGAGAGCTTCACGCGCCACTTTTCGGGCGACGGCCCCGCGCAAGTGCAGCAGTGGAGCCTCGATTTCTACCGCCGCAATCCGACCAGCCGGGAGAGCCGCGATGCGCTCGATTCCGTGCCATACCGCATCCCGCTCGAAACCGTTAAGACGATCTGCGAACCGTGGATTGCGGACGAACCCGCGAATCCCAAACCCTATTTCCTGCTTGCCCAGGCCTACCAGCACGGTGAGCAGGCAAAGGCCGGACTCGCCGCCATCGAGAAGGCGCTCGACCTTTTCGCCGACGGGCAGCTCCGCCTGCACGGCGATCTCTACGGCAAGATGACGGAGCGCCTGACGCCGATCGCGTATCTGACCGCCGCCGAATTGGCGCGCGATGACGGGCAGTTCGCAAGGGCGATTGCGTATGTCAAGGCGGCGGAAAACCTGGGCGCGGAAACGCTCGCGGCCCCCTACGGAGTGGAAGCGCAGATCTGGGGAAAGCTCGGGCGCACCGCCAACCAGAAAGCCGCGCTCAAGGAAGCGTGGCAGCGCGGCGACTCCGCCGCTTACGCCAAACTCGAGGCTCGCTTTCCCGACGCGCTACACGAGTCCGCCCCTGCATCCAAACGCAAGGACGCTCCCGCGTTCCACTCCGTGACGTTCGAAGGCAAGGCGCTCGATTCCACCGATCTTCGCGGCAAAGTCGTCGTCGCCAACTTCTGGTTCACCGGCTGCGGACCGTGCAAGGCCGAGATCCCCGACCTCAATCGCCTGACCAAAGAGTTCGCCGGAAAGGATGTGGTCTTCCTCGCGTTCACGCTCGACGACGATATGGAACTGCTGCATCGCTTCCTGAAGGACGTGCCGTTCGACTACACGATCGTCCCGCGATCTTCCGCGATTGCCGATCAATTCGGCGTGCAGTCCTATCCTTCGCATATCGTCATTGGGGCCGACGGAAAGATCGAATCGATGCTGATGGGCGGAGGTCCGCATCGCGCCGAAGAGTTGAAAACGATCGTCGCGAGACTCAGCGCAACGCAGAAAGATCGGTGACGTCCTGCAGCACCACCGTCGCCCAGGGGAAATGGGCGGTGCGTTCGTTCCCAATCGCAATCCCGCGCGCCGCGAGCAGCTTGCGGCGCGCATCCAACACCTCGGGATGCATCGTGAGGTGCACCAGCGTCGCATTCGCCTTCAGCTCTCCGCGAATGTGGGCAGCGGACGCGTGGGCGAGGTCTTCCGTGAAGTCGCTGTGTATCCAGAGATAGAGCGCGTCGGCCGAGCGGTACAGCGGGCCTTGCTCTTCATCGTCGATCCAGAACTGCACGCGGCGCTCCGGATCGACGGCCGAGTTCAGATATCCCTCGAGGGTCATCAGGGAGCGGAACACTTCGCGATTATGGCCGGCGGGACGGTCCCACACGTAACTGATCGCGGGATCCAATCCGGACGCGAGGAAAAGCATCGCGATCAGGCAGAGCTGTTGCCAGGGACTGCGCGCGATCAGCGTCACAGCGCCCATCACCAGCAACGCCGGCCACACGGGCAGCACTCGCGCGAGAGACTCCTGCGTGAACGGAAGCGCGATCGCGAGCAGCACCGCCACCGCCGCCCAGCGCTCCGAAAGCCTTCCCGTTTCGCCGAGCAGCACGCCGGCGAAAAAGAAGAGCGGCACGATCAGGTAGGAACTGTGATACGAAACGCGTAGCGCCACTCCGTGCGCCGCGAACTCCTGGAGTGAGAAGAGTGCCAGACACGCCGCGAGACTGATCCACGCTGCCCACGCAAGGTCGCCCGCCTTCCGCCGCACCAGCAGGATCGGGCCCGCCGCGACCAGCAGCAGAGGCGCGAACAGGCGAGATGCCGTCAACAGAAACGCGGGTCCCGTGCCCCACATTTTGTCGAGAAAGCCCGGGTGGCTGAAGGTCTGGATGGTTTGATAGACCTGCCAGTAGAAATACGTCCATCGCCCGACGAGCACCTGCGCGATCGGGCACAACACTAAAACCGTGCCGACCGCTCCAGCCGCCAAACGCAGCGCGTCGCGCTTCCACTCGCACGCCCGCCAGAATACGAGCACCAGCAGTGCGGCGATCATCGGCGCGCCCGCCAGGTTTGTCAGCAACGAGAGCGTCAAGAATATCCCAACCCACACGCGATTGCCGTTAGGGCGAACGGCGAACGCCAGGCCGACGAAGGCATACGCGATCGCGGGACCATCCGGATAATCCCAGCTCACCGTGGACATGAAGTACGGATTCGTGAGCAGGCACGCGCATGCGAGCACCGCCGGCGTGCGGCCGTAGTGCCAGCGCACCGCCCAATACAGCGCGATCAGGCTCGTCGCCACGATCGCAACGTTCAACATCACGCTCGCCGCTTCAGGCGGTGCGATGCGGAAGGCGAGCAGGCCCGGGATGATCCACGGCAGGCGCCCAACGAAGTACGTCGGACCGAAGTGATGGATCAGGTAGCCGAAATTCGTGAAGTAGCCCGTATAGAACCACGGATCCAGGAATCCGCTGGGCGCGAAATTCGAGTAGGGGCCGAGCAGCAGAAAGAGCGCCGCCGCGGCCAGTGCGGCTGCGGCGACGACCATCCGTTCCACGTATGACTGCGATGAGCCCACAGAGGCACATTGTAGCGGCTGGTAGATAATGGTTTGTGTCCCAGATGCAGCTTCCCGCACGGATTGGCAAATATGAGCTGCAAGAATTCCTCGGCGGCGGTATGTCGCACGTCTATCGGGCCGTCGATACCGTCATCGGACGGACGGTCGCCGTAAAGATCCTGACCGACGCTGGATGTCAGGACGCCGAAGCCAAAGAACGATTCCTGGCCGAGGCGCGGATGGCGGGGAACCTTGCCCACGACAACGTCCTCGGCATTTACGATTTTGGCGAGGACGAGCAGCATCGCCCCTTCATGGTGATGGAGTTTCTGCGCGGCCGCGACCTGCGTCACGCGATCCGCACCGGCGACATCGGCGATCTGCGCGCCAAGCTCAAGGTCGCGCTACAGGTGGCCTGCGCGCTCGGCTACGTCCACAAACAGAAGGTCATTCATCGCGATATCAAGCCCGAGAATATCCATATCAACGCCACCGGCGTCGTGAAGCTGATGGATTTCGGCATCGCGAAAACCGAGGGACTGCAGATGACGCGCGCCGGCTACGTGCTCGGCACGCCCTATTACATGGCGCCCGAGCAGGTGACCGGACAGAACATCACCGAGCAGGTCGACGTCTACGCATTCGGCGTGCTGCTGTTCGAACTGCTGACCGGGAAAAAGCCGATTACCGGCGACGCCGTCGAACGCATCTTCTACAGCATCCTGAACGAGCCGCTGAAGCTGGAGCCGCTGTACGAAGCCGGTGTGCCGCAGCCGGTCTGCGATTTGATTGCGCGCTGCACCGCGAAGAATCCAGCCGAGCGTCCGCACGGCTTCGAGAGCGTGTGCGTCGAACTGGAGCACGCGATCGCAGCGGGCGAAGAGGCGACGCACGTGCTGCCCGCCTTCGATCGCGACGAGATCACGATGGCGCTGCCTGCCGCCCCAATGCCTTCGCCCGCGCCTGCGCCTGCCGCCGCACCCGCACCGTCGCGGCCAGGATGGCTGATGCCCGTCGTGCTGCTGGCGATTGTCGCGCTCGGCGCGGGTCTATACTTCGCACTCCGGACTCCCACGACGGTGGTCGAGACGCCGAAGCAGGAGGCGCCCCCACCCGCGCTCGCATCGACTCTCAGTTCGCCGGCCGGCGATATGGTGCTCGTGCCCGCCGGCCCATTTCTCTTCGGCGAGAATAAGACTTCGGTGACGCTTCCCGCCTTCTATGTCGACAGAACCGAAGTCACCAACGCCGCGTACAAGAATTTCTGCGACGAGAAGAATCACCCGCTCCCCCCGGGATTCGGCACCGCCAAGTCCGACTATCCCGTGGTCAATGTTTCGATTCTGGACGCTATCGCTTTTGCGCAATGGGCAGGCAAGCGCCTCCCTTCGGCACAGGAATGGGAAAAGTCGGCCCGCGGTACGGATGGGCGCCTCTTTCCATGGGGAAATGAGGCCGATCTGGCGAAGGCCAACGTTGGCACGGGCAAGGTGCTGCCCGCGAGCGCGCTGCCCGAGGGCGCGAGCCAATTCGGCGCATTGCAGATGGCCGGCAACGTTTTTGAGTTGATCGACCAGCCCGCCAAGCCGTCGGACACGGCGCTCGCCCGGTTCGCGAAGTTGCTCAAGCCGGCGCCCGGCCCCGACGAAAACTGGTACACGATCCGCGGCCAGTCCTTCGTAAAGGACGAAACTCTCGATCCTAGAGTGCTTTACGACGATACGGCGGTTCCCGCACGCTGGAAGAATCCGAACATCGGGTTCCGCTGCGTGAAAGACGCGAGATAACTTACCTCCTGCTAAAATTGAACCTAGGCTCCATTTTTACGTAGGTTCTCTTATGGACCGTCCTGCCACTGCCCATCCCGCCACCGCGCGGGACATTATCCTCGAGATCGTCCGCAACATGCGCGAAGGGCTCGAGCCGCTCCACTACTCGACGCTGCCGCCGGCGATCTTCCACGTCTACCTGCACCCCGACGATATGGAGCGATTGCGCGGTATCCTGCCGCGAATCGTCGAAGAGGCGCGCCGCGCGCTCGATGCCGAGCTGGACACTTTGAACCGCGCGTCGATCACGGAGAAACTGAAACTGTCGCGCCGCAGCGATCCCAAAATCGTCGTTCCCGAAGGCGGCTGGCAGATTCGTATTTTAGAGAACACCGACGACGATGCGGCGCCCGGCGATCTCATGATCTCGTCCGAACTGGCGCTGCCCGCGAAAGGTGAATTCGGCTCGGGATCGATGACCAAGCGCATTGCCACCCGCCGGATGGGCGGCGTGGAATCTACCAAGCAGACCTACGACGCCGCGCCCGCCCCGTCCGCTCCGGCGCCGGCCGCGGGCACGTTCGCCGTCATCGAGTACGACGACCAGACCGGCCGCAAGTCTTACCAGATGGCCAAGGACGAAATCGTCGTCGGGCGCGGCGGGCGCGATTATTGGACCGATATCAAATTGGAGACTCTGCCCGACGTTTCGCGCGAGCATTTTCGTCTGCGCCGCGACCCGGCCAGCGGACAGTTTTTTCTGAAGGATTTGAGCCGCCTCGGCACCACCATCAACGGCGAGAAGGCGCCTTCCAGCATCGAATTCGAAGGCAGCGAAAAGCGCGATCGCAATCTGGAAGCCCCCGTCCCGGCCCGCGCGCGGATCGGACTCGCGGGCGTGGTGTTCCTGGAATTCCGAAGCACAGCGAATGGTTAAGACCAGAGTCAGGTGCGCGGGCGCCAGCGACCCCGGCAAGGTCCGGCGCAACAACGAGGACGCGTTCCACATCGACGCGGAGCGCGGCATCTTCCTGGTGGTCGACGGCATCGGCGGGCAGGCCGCCGGCGAGAAGGCTGCCGAGGTCGCGGTGGAGCGCGTGCGCGCCCGCCTGGAGCGCCAGACCGGCACCACCGAGCAGCGCATCCGCGAAGCCGTCGCGATGGCGAACAACGAAATCCTGCGGCTGGCGCGCGGCAATCCGGAGTGGGAAGGGATGGCCTGCGTGCTCACTCTGGTGGTACTGGAGAACGGCTCGGCGGTCGCGGGGCACGTCGGCGATTCGCGGCTCTATCAGATCCGTCGAGGCGAGATTCGTAAGATCACGCACGATCATTCCCCGGTCGGCGAGCGTGAAGACAGCCAGGAACTGAGCGAGGCGGACGCGATGCGGCACCCGCGCCGCAACGAAGTGTTCCGCGACGTCGGCAGCCAGCCGCACGAACCCGGCGATGCCGATTTCGTCGAGGTCCAGCGCTTTCCGTTCGACCCCGACAGCGCCCTGCTACTGTGCAGCGACGGACTGAGCGACCAAGTGCCCTCCGCGGAAATTCGCGCGGCGGTCGAGCGCGGCGCGGGCAATCCGGAAGCGGCGGTGCGCGAACTGATCGCCGCGGCGAATCGTGCGGGCGGCAAGGACAACGTCACTGTGCTCGTTGTCGAAGGCGAACAGTTCACCGCTCCGGCACCGCCGCCCCGCGCCGTCCCACGCAGCGACCTGCTACCGCGCGTTGCACTCTTCGTCGCAGGACTGCTGTTGGCCGCGGCCGTCGGCTGGTTCACACGCTCGATGTGGCAGCCCGCCCCCGTCGTGATCGCTCCGCGCACCATCGTCGCCAGCCAGGGGATCGCCGCCGCGATGGCCGAAGCCCGTCCGGGCGATACCGTGGAAGTCCCGCAGGGCGAGTACCGCGAACAGGTGCGTCTGAAAGACGGCGTTACCCTCCGCGCCCGCGTCTCGCGCGAGCCGATTCTGCGGGCCGCGCCGATGTCTGCCGGCCCTGCCGTGATCGCCGAGGGGGTCAAAGGTGCGCGATTCACCGGCTTCCGCATTCTGGCCGACCGCTCCGCGCCGCTCTCCACCGGGATTCTGCTGCGCGATTCCGCGGTCGAGATCGACGACGTGGAAGTGAAAGGCGCGGGCGTGGGCATCGAGATCCGCGGCACCGCCAGCCCTTCGGTGCGCGCCAGCACGATTCGCGATTCCCTGGCGGAGGGCATCCTGATTCTCGGCGCCTCCACGCCCTGGCTGTCGCACAATCTGATTCAGACCAACAAGGGCGCAGGCGTGGCGGCGCGCGAGGGCGCGCGTCCCTCGCTGCTCGGCAACGTAGTGGACCGCAATGTGCTCGAATTACCCGCGGGGATGGACAGCCTGAAGGAGCTCAATTTTCTGCTGGATGCGCCGAAGCCGCCGCGCGCGCGCCAAGCCCGGCAGGCGGGAGCTCCGCAGTGATCGTACACGCCAGCCGACGTGTCGGCAAATACGAGATCGTCAGCAAGCTGGGGCGCGGCGGCATGGCCGATGTGTACCTGGCGCACGATACTGTGCTCGGATTTACACTCGCGCTCAAGCTGATCGAGCACTCCGAAGACGCCGACACGGTCGCCTCGATCTCTGCCGAGCGTCGCGGCGCGGTCTTGCAGGCGCACCTCGCGGCGATTGATCCGCGCGTCGCCAAGGTCTACGATTGCAGCGATATCGACACGTACTTCTGCGTCGCGATGGAGTATATCGACGGGCAGGATCTGGCGGCGCTCATGCGTCACGGCCCGCTCGAGCCGGAATTCGCCGTCGACGTGGCAATCGCCGTCGCCAAGACTCTGGAGAACGCGCACAGCCTCCAGGTCCCGATCGAGGGCAAGGAAATCCACGGCGTAGTGCACGGCGATATCAAGCCGAAGAACATCCGCATTGATGCACGAGGCGAAGTGCGCGTGTTGGATTTCGGCATCGCCAAGGCGCTGTCGCTCTCCCGCCGGCTGACGCGCAATGAGTTCGGCAGCGTGCCGTACGCTTCGCCGGAGCGGCTCGATCTGGGCGAGGTGAATTTCGGTTCCGACCTTTGGTCGCTCGCCGTCATGCTCTACGAAATGGTCACGGGGATGCAGCCGTACCAGGCGGAAAACACGGAGCGGCTGGAGCGCATGATCCGCTCGCGCATCGCGCCGCCGCCCGCGCCGGATCCCTGCCCCGACGTGCTGCGGCGAATCCTGATCAAGGCGATGTCGCCGCATCCCGAGGTCCGCTACCAGACCGCCCGGGAGTTCGCCGCGGATCTCGAAGCCTTTCGCAGCGGCGCTTCGGTTGTGGCCGTCAAGGAAGACCTCGACGCCACACGGCGCACCATCCGCCCGCGCGACGACGAGGCGAACGACGAGACGCGCCGCACCACGCGTCCTGGGGTCGCGGCCGACGAAACGCGTCCCAGCCGGCCGGTCCCGCCTGCGCCCATGACCTTCGGCAAGACCAAGCGCCGCGTCAGCGTGTACGGACGCGTGATGCGGACCGCCGGATTGCTCGCCCTCGCCGGCTTCCTTTACGGCGCGTGGGTGATGACGTCCGACTACCTTCTTTACCAGCACGGCCAGCAACTGTCGCGCGAGATTGAAGCGGAACAACTTACTGATCTCGACCAGATTTGGGCAAGATGGACGGAACTTTCCAAGGGCAATTCTTCGTCTTTGTTATTGCACGGGCCACGGAAAGTGGTGAAGCAGAAGTTTGTCGCGGCGGCCGACCACGTGATCGACAGCTATCGCAACAACGAGTCGCAACTCATCTACGAGAAGGATTGGGAGCGCGCCCGCACCATGGCGGCGCATGCCCTGTCGGTAGACCCGGACGATACCGTGCGCGGCAAACTCCGGATTGCCGAAGGCCATCTGGCGCGCATTAACGGCACCAGCCACAGGAGCGCACAGGAGCTCAATGGCGCGGTGGAAAAGTTCAACGAGGCGCAGCAACTCCTGCCCAAATCGCCCGACCCGGAGTTGGGCCTGGCGCGAGTCTACCTGTACGGGTTGAAGGACATCGATAAAGGATACGAGGCCTTGCAGCAGGCGCAACACCGCGGATATCCCTTGGGCAATCGCGAGAAGTCGATGCTCGCCGATGGCTATCGCGATCGCGCCGACCGGCGCTGGTGGGATTCGCGCAATGTCCGCGGATTGCCGCCGGAGAAAGATCAGATCCAAATGGCCGCCGACGATTATAAACGCGCCGAGGAGTTGTATCAGGGCATCTCGCCGTGGGGCAAGGCCCTGCTCAACATGGCGCGCGTACGCGTGAGTTTGGAAAGCGTGAACTTCCGGCTGCATGAAATCGATTCGCAGCAGCAGCCTCAATAATATGGCACACGTGATGAAGGCGCGTATCGCCGAGGAACGCCGCCCCGTTGAAGAACACACTTCAATCAGCGCCGCGACCGTAAGGGAGTACTCATGGGCCTGCGGCCCACCACAAGGTGATGAAGACGCCGAGACCCCAATCGGAGCCGCGACCGTGAGGGAGCGGTGGTCGCCGAAGAGGGCCACCGCTCCCTCACGGCCGCGGCTCCGATTGGAGTGTGTTCTTCAACGGAGCGCTGTGTCCCTGACAGGCGCTCGGCGCTCCCTTACGGTCGCGGCTCTGATCGGGTTCGCGTGTTGGATCGAGTTTGGTGGCGAGGCTCTGATTGCGCGCGCTGGAAATTAATCTATGGCGGTAACTCACAGCAGATCGATAGAGCGCGCGGAACTGCGCCGGGTATCCGGTACGCGCGCGGAGTGGCGCGTCCGAGAGGGGCTTTACCTGCTGATCGCGACTGTCTTCGTCTGCGCCGGACTTTACCAGGTCCACCGCGCGAAGTCGGAAGGGCTCGCCGAGGTGGACACAGGTCTTACCGCCAAGCGCCTGCTCAACCTGAACGCACTCGGCTCGCGCGAAGAGCTGCTGCCCGCGCTTTCGCCGTACTTCCCCAAGCTGCACGATCGCGATACCGCGGCGCGCGAAATCTATTACCTTACCGGCAGCCTTTCCAATGTCGGCGGCATCGCGCATAAGAAGCTTTTGACCAACGAGCAGTTCCGGCAGTTGAAGCCGCTCCTCGTCGTCCGCCGTCCGGCTCAATTCCAACGCTCCTTCTGGATGTGGTGCGGTATTTTTCTCGGCGTGTTCTGGCTGGTCCATTTATATTGGTCGGTGCGCAGGTTCACCGGAGACCAGACCTTCCTGCCCGCTCTGCTTGCCCTATGCGGCGTCGGGCTGATTCTGATGGTGAGCCTACGCGATCCGGTGCGCGACAATCTCTTGTTCGTCGATTTCGCGCAGGGCGTCGCCATCGGCGTCGTACTGCTTGCCGCGCTCAGCGGCATCGATTATCAGCGCCTCACCGGCAAACTCAGCTTCGTCCCGCTGCTCGCGAGCTTCGCGCTTTCCGTCCTGCTCGTACTCTTCGGGACAGGCCCGGGAACCAGCGACGCGAAGGTCAACCTCTTCGGTTTCCAGCCCGTGGAGCTCATCCGCGTGCTGCTCGTCTTCTTTCTCGCCGGATATTTCGCGCAGAAGTGGGACGTGCTGCGTCACGCTCGCGAAACCCGCGCCAAGCTCGCACCGCTGACCAGCAAGTTCGATATTCCGCCCGTGGAATTCACGCTGCCCGTGCTGGTCTCGGTGGTGCTCTCGCTGGTCTTCTTCTTCCTGCAACGCGACATGGGCCCGGCACTCGTCTTCGCCGGCCTCTTCCTGCTGCTCTACGGCATTGCGCGCGGCAGCGCGTTCGTTCCCGTCGCGGGCTTCGCGCTGCTCGGCGCTGGTTTCGCCGCGGGATATCTGCTCGGCGTGCCGCACACCGTCGGCGAGCGTGTCGCGATGTGGCTGTCTCCGTGGGACAACATGGTTCACGGCGGCGATCAGCTCGCGCATTCGCTATGGGCGTACGCGACGGGCGGCATCGCGGGCACCGGCATCGGGCGCGGCGATCCGCAGCTCGTACCGGCGGCGCACACCGATCTGATCCTCTCCGCGCTCGGCGAACAGTGGGGCTTCCTCGGCATCGCAGCGGTCTTCGCGCTCTACGCGTTCCTGGTCTACCGTTCGCTGCGCATCGCACTGCGCGCTCGGTCGGATTATGAATTCTTCCTCGCGGCGGGGATGGCCGCCGCGACGGCGCTGCAGATTCTGCTGATCGCCGGCGGCTCGCTCGGCGTGCTTCCGCTCTCGGGCGTGGTGACGCCGTTCCTCAGCTACGGCCGTACCGCGATGATCGCGAACTTCATTCTCTTCGGCATTCTCGAAGCGATCTCGTCACGCCAGACCGAAGCACCCGCCACCGCCGCGCCCTTCCGCATTCCCGCGACCGTCGTCGGCGTGTTTTTCGCGATCGCCGGGGGACTCGTGGTCGCAAAGGCCGCGTACATTCAGGTGCTGCGCAGCGGTCCGACCGTCGGCGCCGGCACGCTCGTCGTACAGGGCGATGGCGGGCGGCGCTATCAGTACAATCCGCGCCTGACCGAGATCATGCGCGATATTCCGAAGGGCACCGTGTACGATCGCAACGGTCTGCCGCTCGCCACCAGCAATTGGGACGAGCTCGAAAAACACCGCCGCGATTATCAGGCGCTCGGCATCGATATCGACCGGGCCTGCCCGCGTACCGACACGCGCCACTATCCCTTCGGCGGGCTGATGTTCGACCTGCTCGGCGATCTGCGCACGCGCACCCGCTGGGGTGCAACGAATACGAGTTTCGTGGAGCGTGATTCGGCGCGACGGCTGCGCGGCTATGACGACCGCCCCACGATCGTCGAAATCAAGAATCCGAAGACCGGCAAGATGGACCGCGTGCTGCGCTACGACTACCGCGAACTCGTGCCACTGCTCCGCCATCGCAACGATCCGAAGAATCCCGAAGTGCGCCGCGTACTCGACCGTCCGCGCGATGTGCGCATGTCGATCGACGCTCGCCTGGAAGTCAAAGTCGCCGAGATTCTGCGCAATCAGTTGAAGCAATCCGGCCAGACCAAGGGGGCGGCTGTGGTGATGGATCCGGCCACCGGAGATCTGCTTGCCGCGGTGAGTTTCCCGCTGCCCGTCGAAGGCCCGGAGCAGGACGAGGCAAATCCCTACTTGGACCGCGCGCGCTACGGCCTCTACCCACCGGGCTCGACGTTTAAAGTGGTGACCGCGATGGCGGCGCTTCGCAAGAGCGGCGATTTGGCGCACAAACAATACCAGTGCGAGCGCCTGCCGGATGGCCGCGTGGGCAACTACATCAAAGGCTCGAAGCGGCCGATCCGCGACGATGTGCAGGATAAGTCTCCACACGGCACGCTCGATCTGGAGCGGGGCCTCGTGGTCTCCTGCAATGCCTACTTCGCGCAGTTGGGCACGTACGATGTCGGCGCGGAGGCGCTGCACGAAACCACCACCCTGCTCGGGATCGCCGCCGCGACGCCCGATACGGCCGCGGAGCTGAAAAAGGCGCTGCCGCAATCCGCTTACGGACAGGGTGAGGTGGTCACCTCGCCGTTCCAGATGGCGCGTGTGGCGGCGACCGTCGCGAATGCCGGCGCGATGCCGCAGGGCCGCTGGATCACCGACGAGACGAACGGCCGTACCGCCGCGCCTTCGGCGATTCTGCCCCCCGAGGCGGCCGGCGCGCTCGGACGTTTCATGCGCGAAGTGGTGACCGGAGGGACGGGACGCCGCGCAGCCGCGAGTGCCGCGGCGATCGCGGGAAAGACGGGAACGGCCGAGTTGGCCGACTCTCCGTCGCATGCCTGGTTCATCGGCTTCGCGCCTTACCGGGCGAACGCGCGCAAGATCGCGTTCTCTGTCTTGGTGGAGAATGGAGTGTACGGCGGAACGGCGGCCGCCCCCGCCGCTACCGAGATCGTGAACGCGGCAGTTAAATTGGGGCTGATTCAGCCATGAGCCTTTTTTCCGAAATCGAGAAGACCATCGAGCGTGGGTTCCGGCATTGGACCGAGCGCATGTTCGGTCCCGCGGATTCGAACGAGCTGCTGCTGGTGCACCGCGGCATCCTGGAAGAGATCGAAAGCAAGGTGCAGGTGGTGGCGCGCGGACGCCGCATCTTTCCGTTCCCTCGTGTGGTGGTAACGCTGGTGGCCGCCGAATCGGAACGTCGCACGCTGCTGCAGGCGGCCTTCGGCGAGCGGCTCGGCGACGACGTTCGCGAGGCGCTCGAAGGTTCGGCCTGCGAACTGCCGCGCGGATTCTCCGTCGAGGTGCGAACCGCGGAGACGGGGCTGCGCGCCTTCGAAATCGAGTACCTCGCAGAGCCGGCGAAGACTGTCGAACCTGTGGCGGCGGCTCCGGCAGCCGAAGGACGCCTGATCGTCGTCAAGGGCAAGACCGATCGCGGCGAGTACTCGCTCGGCCGTTCGCGCACCAACATCGGGCGCATGCCGGAACTCACCGACGCCGATCACCGCATTATCCGCCGAAACGACGTGGTCTTCGAAGAGGGTGCGGACGAAGCCAACGCCACCGTGTCGCGCAAGCATGCGCACGTTCGCCTGGATGGCGCAGACTACCGCCTCTGCGACGATGGCAGCGAATTTGGCACGCGCGTTTTCCGCGACGGGCGTTCGATCGAAGTGCCGTCCGGGGATCGTCGCGGCGAGAAACTCCGCGCCGGCGATGAGATCTATCTCGGGCGCGCCTGCCTCCGATTCGAACGCGAGTGATGGCCGTGTCCGGGCCAACGGATTGGTCGAGACTCCCGACGCTTGTTGATTACACGCCGCTTTCCGTCATGCGCCGGCCAATAATTGGCCGAAGCCCGTCAAACCCGGCTATTTGGGTATCGTGATATCGATGCGCGTGACCTTGCCGAGGCTCGAAAGCGGTGCGTCGAAATCCTTCTCTTTGCCGAGCACGAGGACCGCGAACTGATCGCTCTTCAGGTACTGCTTCGCGACGCGCACCACATCGGCTTTCGTCACCGCGCGAATGCCGTCCTGATACCGCTGCAGAAAATCGCGTGGATAGCCGTGGAATTCGTACGTCGCCAGACGGCCCAAAGTCTTACTGATCGCATCGAACTCAAATGCCATCCCTTTCAGGATGCTGTCCTTGGCGCGCGCCAGCTCTTCGTCGCCGATCGGGTCCGTGGCCAGTCGATCCATCTCATGCCGGATCGCTTTGATGATCTTCACGGTGCTTTCGCTCTTCGTCCCGCCGAAGGCCGTGAACACGCCGGGAAATTCGTACTCGGCGCTCCAATTCGACCACACCGCGTAAGCCAGCGCCTGCTCGCTCCGCACCTGCGAAAACAGCCGCGACGCAAAGCCATCGCCGAGAATGCCGTTCATCACCGTCAACGCGCAGTAATCGGGATCGTCCGATCGCGACGCCAGCCGCCCCAGCATGACGGAACTCTGATTGACGTCGCTCTTATCGATCAGGTAGAGTCCGCCGCGATTCGCGCTCTCGACCGCCGGTACCTTGTGCCACGGGCGTCCTCCACGCGGCCAACTCGCAAAAGCCTGCTCGAGTTTGGCGCGCATCTCCGCCACTTTGAAGTCTCCCCACGCCGCCACGATCACGCTCTCCGGCTGAAAAAACTGCTTGTGAAATGCGACAAGATCGTCGCGCGTGATCGCATTGATCGTGGCATTCTCCGCGACACGGCCGTACGGCGTGTCTTTCCCATAGAGCACCCGATTGAACTCGCGGCCCGCGATGCCCTGCGGATCATCGTTGCGGCGCGCGATGTTGTCGCGCTGTTCGATTTTCGATAGCTCGATCTTGTCCTGCGGGAACGCGGGATGCTGCAAGAGGTCGGCCAAAATGGGCAGTGCCTTGTCGATATCCTCCTTCAGGCAGAAAATGCTCGCCGTTCCCAGATCGCCGCCGATTCCGATCTCGACGCTGGCCGCTAGCCGGTCGAGCTCCCGGTCCAATTGATCTCCGTTGCGTGTCACGCTGCCGCCGGTCCGCATCACGGTGCCGGCGATTACGGCCAGCCCGGCCTTCCCGGCGGGTTCCCAGAGTGAGCCAACGCGGATCATCGCATTCACGTTGATGGTGGGAAGTTCATGGTCCTCCACCAGCATCAAGATCATTCCGTTGGGCAGTTGGAAGCGGACCGGCTCGGGGACCGGAATACGGCCGGGCGCGGGGAATTTCAAGTCCTTGAACGATGCCACCGGCTTGCCGGGCTGCGCGAAAACGACGGAAGCGAACACCAGCGCGGAGCTCAATAATTTGCGCATCACTTTTTCTCCTCCGCCGGCAGCGGTTCGATGGTCGCGATCGTCCGATTGGTCGCCGTGAAAATCTGCTTCGCGACGCGCTGGATATCGGCAGGCTTCACCGCCTCCAATTGATCGAGCTGCCGGAAGAGATTGCGCCAGTCGCCGGTCAGCCCCTGCCACTCGGCCAGCGAGTTGGCGAGCGAGAGATTGTCGGCCAGGCCGGTGATCAGGCCGGCGCGCGCGCGGCGCTTGACGCCGTCCAGTTCGTCGGCGCTGACCGGCTCGTTCTTGAGGCGCTCGATCTCGGTCTCCAACGCCTTCTCGCATTCCGCGTTTTCGTGCCCGGGAGCGGGCGCGGCCACGAAGGTAAACAGGCCAGGATATTTCTTGCCGGGCAGATCGGGAAAGCCGAACGCCTGCACGGCGATCTTCTGATCGCGTACCAGGGTCGTGTATAGGCGGGACGAGCGGCCTTCGCTGAGCACGCCGCTGATCGCGCGGTAAACGCCGTTGTCCGGGTGAAGGCCGTCGGGCTTGTGGTACGCCATCAGGATCAAGCGCTCTGCCTGCAGCCGCAGGGTGACGCGGTGTTCGGCGTCCTGCGGCGGCTCCACGGTGCGAACTGGCTCCGGCTTCGGACCGGCGGGGATGCGTCCGAAATACGTCTCGGCGAATGCCCGGATTTTCGCCGTGTCCACGTCGCCCACAATCACGCCCGTCAAATTCGCCGGGACATAATATTTCTTGAAGAACGATTCCGCGTCGGGCCGCGTGATCTCCTGCAGATCGCTCATATGGCCGACCACCGGCTCGCCGTACGGGTGCGCCTTGTATGCGGCATGCAGCGCCTCCTCCAGCAACTTCCCGGTAGGCTGGCTCTCGGTACGCATGCGGCGCTCCTCCATCACGACGTCCTTCTCCTTATAGAATTCGCGCATCACTGGATGGAGATAGTGTTCCGATTCCAGGAAGAACCAGAGCTCGGCGGAGTTGGAAGGCAGACTGAAAAAGTAACGCGTCGAATCCCAAGCGGTGCCGGCGTTCATATCGCGCCCGCCGGTGCGCTCGATCGCGTCGCCGTATTCGTTCTTGATGACGAACTTTCCCGCGCCTTCCTGTGCGGCTTGAAACGCAGACTCCAGTTCCTTGAGTTTCGCCGCGTCCGCCTTCGTCCCCTTGTGACGTTCGTCGCGCAGTGCGAAGAACGCCTGATCGACGCGATCGAGCGCCAGCCGTTCTTCCTCGTAGTTTTTCCCGCCGATCGCCGGCGAGCCCTTGAACGCGATGTGCTCGAAGATGTGCGCGATGCCGGTGATGCCCTTCACCTCCTGCACGCTGCCCACGTCGGCATAGACGACGAAGCTCGCCACCGGCGCCTGATGCCGCTCCATCACGATGAACGTCATCCCGTTCTTCAGCGTGAAGGTGGTGATGCGCGACTGGATTTCCTGAAAGCTCTCGGCGCCCCTTATGACGGAGATCGGACCCGTCAGGACGTAAAGCAAAAGCAGTACTCGTCCGAGCATGCAGCCTCCAATTATTTCTTGGGGACCTGGATAGTGATGTTGCGATATTTCATGCCGCCGGTGTGATCGCCCTGGATGTAGAAGGGGCCGGGCTCGGCTTCGTGAGAGTCGATCGCGCCGCCGGTGGGGCCGGGGATCTCCTGGTTGTCGATCGTCTTCACGCCGTCGCGCACCACCGTCAGGCGGCGCCCGACCAGCGTGATGTCGTAGGTCTCCCAAGTGCCAGGCTTGCGCGGCAACTCCACGGCGGGCGAGATGAAGCTATAAATTGCGCCCATGCTGTGGAATTTGTCGTTCGCGTCGACCTTCTCGTATTCCACCTGGACTTCGTAGCGGCCGCGCAGATAGATGCCGCTGTTGCCATCGTCAGGGCAGTTGTATTCGATGTGCAGTTTGAAATCTTCGAACTTGCGCGTAGTTTTCAGATTCGCGCCTTTGGTCTCGTTGACCAGTTCGCCATCCTTGACGATCCAGTGATTGGCGGCCGCCGGATCGGTGGGCTCCCAACCGGCGAGGTCCTTGCCGTTGAAGATCGGTTCGGGCGCCGTCCAACTCGTGGGCGCCTTGCGGTCGAGCGCGGGAGCGCGTTCTCCGGTGAGTTCGGCGAAGACATTGCCGTTGTGCTTTTCGGTGCCGGTCAGCTTGCCGTCTTTGATCTCGAGATCCCACGTGGTGGTGCCGTTCGCCCACACGACATTGAGATGCGTGCCCTCCGCTTTGAACTCTTTCGCGTAGAACGCGCTGCCGGAGCGCGGCTGGATGCGGACCTTATCGGCGACTTCCATCCAATCCGGATAAATTTTGGCGTTCGCCGCTTTCGGGGTGACCGTCAGATCCCAACGGCCGGTGAACGGAGACTTCTGGGCGTAAGCGGGAATCAGAATGATTCCGGCGAGCAGGCAGACAAGGCTGAATCGCTTCATGTGCCAACCAGTTTATCTTGCTTTATTGCCCTATCTTGCTTTATCTCGGCCCTATCTTGCCCGAGCCTCCAACTGCGGACGGATGGCGACGATCGCATCGGTCTCGGGCGCGCGGTAGACCACGCGCAAATGCTGTTCTTTCACGAAGTCTTCGTCGAACGTCCAATTCAAGACGTAGAGCGAGTGTCCGCCGGGAAGCTGCAGCGGGCCGGGGATTTCGTCCAGGCTCTCACGGCCGGATTGCAGGCGATAGAAGTTTAGCGAGGCGACATACCGCCAGTTGCTCACCACATCGGTCACGCCGTAGGTGTGGTTGTACCAGGCGATCACGGGATAGACACGATTCACGTCGGCGTCCCACGACCACTCCTTAAAATAGGTGAGCCGCAGACAGAGGAGGTAGTACACGCTCATGCAGTAGAGCATCACGGTCAACACGCGGCGATTGGCGGCGGCGCCGATGGCGAGGGTGAGCAGCGGGACGATCCAGATCGCCGTGCGGTCGCGCGGCAGCAGTACGCCCGCCGTGCGGAACACCAGCCAGTGCGCGCCCACCGCCGCAGCGAGGATCGCGAGTAGTGCCAGCGCGATTGGATTTCGCCGGCGCGCCCACTGCCACGCGGCGAGCGTCAGCAGCAGCGGAAGCAGATAGCGGCTTGCCCGCTCGATCCAGCCCAGGAGGAGAGGATTGACTAGCTGCGGATTCGGCCGGTAGAGCGAGGATTGCGCGACGGTGCGAGACATCTCGCCGAGGGAGTGCGCGCCGAATTCCAGTTGTCCCTTCGGCCAGTTCAGTACCACCGGGGCGCTCAGAAACACCGACACGAGCAGCCCCGGCAGAACGCACGCACCCAGAATTCGGACACGCGCCTGGATCGCCTGCGTGCGG
This sequence comes from Candidatus Solibacter sp., assembly GCA_025463045.1. Taxonomy (GTDB): domain Bacteria; phylum Acidobacteriota; class Terriglobia; order Bryobacterales; family Bryobacteraceae; genus Solibacter. The sequence continues at coordinate 388 of JAOAPT010000063.1, read as the reverse complement.
GCGCAGGCCCAGATCAGGATCGCCATCATCGCCGCTGCGTCGACGAAGGCGAAGGAAAAGTTTGCCGCAAACGAAAGCGCGGCACAGATCGAACAGGCCGCGCACGTCGCGGGCTCCGGTTTGCGGTACGCGGCGATCGCGAGCGCCGCCATAAGGAAGCCCAACGCCAGCGAATATCCTCGTGCCGCGACCATGTGGTCGAACACGAACGGGTTGTACACCAGGCACACGAACAGCGGCCACTGCACCGTCAATGCGGGCGTTAACTTCACGCAAAGCAGGTAAACCGCTGCGATATAAATCGCCGCGCCCAACAACGCGGGAGCGCGGACCGTCAAATGGCTCACGCCGAAGACCGAGGTAAACAGCCGCATCAAGAGCGAATTCA
>JAOAPT010001038.1 GCA_025463045.1 Candidatus Solibacter sp. | reverse complement strand
TCACCGGCAAAAGGACGAAAGCGAAGGCCAGACCTTCACCAAGAGCGTCGGCCTGAAAGTGCTGCCCGATTTCCTGAGCGTGATCTTCGACCCGACACGGCGGAAGGTGGGCGGGCTCGACCTGAACGGCTGGTACGAGTACGACGATGAAGGCGTCAAGGGAAAGGCCTTCACGGCGGTCGATAAGGGCGTGCTCAAGGAATTCCTGATGTCGCGGTCGCCGATTAAAGGCTATGCGCATTCGAATGGCCACGGGCGGCGCCAGCCGGGGCTCGAGGTGGTTTCCCGGCAGAGCAATCTGATTGTGGAATCGACCAATGCGGTGCCGGAAGCGCGGCTGCGGCAGATGCTGATCGACGAAGTAAAAAAGCAGAAGAAGCCGTACGGGCTGTACTTCCAGGACATCAGCGGCGGCTTCACCGGAACGCAGCGCGGGGACGTGCAGGCGTTCAAGGTGCTGCCGGTGATCGTGTATCGCGTGTACGCCGACGGGCGGCCGGATGAGCTGGTGCGCGGCGCCGATATCGTCGGCACTCCGCTTTCCAGCTTCTCGAAGATTCTGGCCACGTCGGACAAGCAGGAAGTCTTCAACGGCTACTGCGGCGCCGAATCGGGAAGCGTTCCGGTGTCGGCGGTGGCTCCGGCGATTCTGGTGTCGGAGATCGAAATCGAGAAGAAGGCGAAGAGTAACGATCGTCCGCCGCTGTTGCCCGAGCCGAGCACGATGGAAGGCCAGAAGGGAGGCGGGCAATGAGGCGGCTGTTGCTGATCGTCGCTTCGCTTGGCGCGGGACTCGGCGCACTCGCGGTGCTGAGCGCGCAGGCGCCCGCGACCGATCCGGTATTTCAGGCAATGCACGACGAGATCGATCGTGCGAAAAAGCTTTCGCTCGCCAATCTGGAAGCGCCCTACTTTGTGGAGTACACGATCGACGAAGAGGAGAATTTCACGCTGTCGGCGAATCTCGGCGGACTGCTCGCGCGGCGAAAGGATCGTTTTCGCGAGCCGTCGGTCGATGTGCGGGTGGGTGATTACAAGTTCGACAATACGAATTTCGCGGGCGGTTTCGGCGGCGGCTCGCGATACGATTTGCAGCGCTTTCCGCTGGAGGATTCGTATCCGCTGCTGCGCCGGTATTTCTGGCTGCTGACGGATTCGTCGTACAAGGCGTCGGTAGAGGCGATCTCGCGGAAGCGCGCCGCGCTGCGCAATATGCAGCAGAACGATCAGATTGCCGATTTCGCGCACGTGGAGCCGGTCAAGTCGGTTCTGCCGCTGAAGCGGCTGGCCCTCGACGAAGACCAGTGGGCGTCGCGCGTGCGGACGCTCTCGGCCATCTTCGCGGGGTATCCCGGGGTCAAGAACTCGGGCGTCGAGATGTATGCCAGCGAAGGCGGGTTTTACCTGTTGAACTCGGAAGGCACGCAGGTGCGCGAGCCGGGCAGCGCGACGTATGTTCGCGCGCGGGCGATCTCGCAGGCGGCCGACGGGATGACGCTGCGCGACGCGGTGACGTATCACGCGGTAGATGCGGCGCATCTGCCGGGCGAGGCGGAGATGCGGCGCGGTCTGACGACGATGGCGGACAACCTGGTTGAGCTCGCGAAGGCTCCGAAGGGCGAAGACTACAGCGGTCCCGTGCTGTTCGAAGGCGGGGCTGGCGCGCAGATTTTCGCCGAGGTGCTGTCGCGGAACCTGACGCTGAACCGGCGTCCGGTGGTCTCGGGCGGACGCGGCGGCGGCGCGCAGCCGAGCGAACTCGAAGGACGCATGGGGGCGCGCGTGCTTCCCGACACGTTCGATGTGGTGGACGATCCGACGCAGAAGGAATGGCGCGGCCGCCCGCTGTTCGGCAGCTACAATGTGGATCGCGAAGGCGTGACGCCGAAGCCGCTGAAGTTAATCGAGAAGGGCGTGCTGAAGAGCTATTTACTGACCCGGCAGCCGGTGCGCGGCTATGAGGGCTCCAACGGGCGTGCGCGATTGCCGGGCAACTTCGGCGCGAACTCGGCGGCGATCAGCAATCTCTTCGTGAGCACGACGGACGCGGTGCCGGTGTCGGAGTTGAAGAAGCGGTTGATCGAATTGTGCCGCACGCGCAGCAAGCCGTACGGCATTATTGTGCGCAAGATGGATTTCCCGTCGTCGGCGGGAGTGGACGAGGTGCGCCGGCTGCTGTCGACGCAGCAGGGCGGCCGGCCGGTGAGCTCGCCGATCCTGGTCTATAAACTGTACTTGGACGGGCACGAGGAACTGGTGCGCGGCGTGCGCTTCCGCGGCTTCAACGTGCGGTCGCTGAAGGATATTCTGGCGGCGGGCGACGACGCATCGGTGCTCGAATTCCAGGACAACGGAGCGCCGTTCGCGCTCATCGGAGGCGGAAGTTTCACGGCGGAAGTCAGCGTCATCGCGCCTTCGATTCTGATCGACGACTTGGAACTGCATCCGGTCGAGGACGAGTTGCCCAAGCTGCCGGTGGTCTCGCCGCCGGACATGACGCGTTAGGCGAAACCTGTGCGCCTGCTGGGCCGGTACATCTTCCGCGAAATTCTGGCGAGCGCGCTGCTCGGCACCGTGCTCGCCAGCTTCATCCTCTTCCTGCGCAGCGTCGATCCGATTTTCGAGCTGCTGGTGAGGAGCTCGAGCGCGAATACGAATCTGGTGCTGCAGCTTTTCGCGCTGGCGATTCCCAACGTCCTGCCGTTTACGATTCCGTTCGGCGTGCTGGTGGGGATTCTGATCGGGCTCGGACGGCTGGCGTCGGACGGCGAGATTATCGCGATGCGCGCCGCGGGAGTTTCCAGCCGGAAGGTGATCTTCCCGGTGCTGCTGTTCGCGGCGATAGGCGGGGGCGTGGCGGCATTCGCGACGCTGCGGCTGACGCCGTACTCGATCCATAAATACACGGACATCGTGAATCAACTGGAGGCGACGCAGTTGACGGCGGACGTACCGTCGCGCGTCTTCGTGGAGAATTTCCCGAACACGATTCTGTACGTGGGCGAGGTGAAGCCGGGGAATCCGGCGGTGTGGAAGAACATCTTCGTGGCCGACGTTGCGCCGCCGGAGAAGCGCTCGAGCGGCATGCGCGAAAAGGCGATGGGGCCGATGATCACGGTAGCGGAGCAGGCGATCGCGGTGCCCGACGTGAAGAACAACCGGCTGCAATTGACGCTGCGCAACTACTCGACGCACGAGATGAGTAAAGAGCTGTCGTCGCGGGACACGATCGCGCCGACGGGGCAGCAGGCGCTGACGGCATCGCCGCCTTCGCAGACGCCGCTGCGATCGATCGGGATGGGCACGCGGCAGTTGCTGGCGTATCCGAAGGATAAACCGGACTGGGTCGAATATCAGATCGAGCTGCACAAGCGCTTCGCTCTGCCGGTGGCGTGCCTGATGCTGGCAATGGTCGGGATTCCGCTCGGGATTGCGACGCGGAAGGGCGGGCGCTCGGCGGGGTATGTGAATGCGATCTTCGTGGCGTTTTTCTGCTACTACATGGGGTTCGTTTCGCTAATCGGGTTGGCGCGGCAGAGGACGCTCCCGGTGGCGGTGGCGTTGTGGCTGCCGAACGCGCTGTTCTTCGTCGCGGGAGTAATTTTTCTGGCTCGGCTGGAAAAGCCAGGCGACAGCGACTATCTCGGCGACTTGCGCGGGCGGATCGGCGCGTGGTTACAGGCGATGAAATCGCGGGTAGTGCCGAAGGATCCGGCGGGACTCTCGGGATGGCGAATCCCGCTGCTGCCGCAGTTGGTGGACACGTACATTCTGTCCAACTTCATGACGTATCTCATGCTGATGCTGGCTAGCTTTGTATCGCTGGAACTGATCCGCAATTTCTTCGAACTGATCAACGACATGCTGCGCAATAAGATCGCGCTGCGCATCATGTTCAAGTACCTGTTCTTCCTCAGTCCGCAACTGGTCTACCAGATGCTGCCGATCAGCATTCTGGTGGCGGTGCTGGCGGCGTTCGGAGTGATGAGCAAGCAGAACGAAATCACGGCGTTCAAAGCGTGCGGCGTGAGCCTCTTCCGGCTGGCGGCGCCGATCCTGGTGGGCAGTCTGCTGCTGAGCGGCGGGCTGTTTGCATTCGATTACTATTACGTGGCGAAGGCGAACCGGATTCAGGATTCGCTGCGCGACCAGATCAAGGGGCGCGCCACGCAGACCTATCTGCATCCGGAGCGAACCTGGAAGATGGGGTTCGACTCCATGCGCATCTTCAACTACAAGGGGTTCGACAACTCCGGCGCCGAGAGTACGATGAGCGAGGCCAGCGTGTTCGAACTGGAGCCGAAGACCTTTCGCCTGCAGCGCCAGATCTTCGCGCGGCAGGCGCATTGGAACGCGTCGCTGAAGACGTGGGTCTTCGAAGACGGCTGGACATGCGAGTACAAGGGCGCGAACTGCGATGTCTACACGCCGTTTCAGGCGACGACGTTTCGCGAACTGACGGAGCCCCCGGATTATTTTCTGCACGAAGCGACGAAGGACACGCAGATGAACTTCCTGCAGCTGGATCGCTACATCAAGGACCTGACGCAGAGCGGGTTCGAGGGAACGTCGAAGCTGCAGGTGCGGCTCTACCGGAAATTCTCGCTGCCGCTGTTCGCGCTGATCATGGCGCTGATCGCCGTGCCGTTCGGTTTTCTGGTGGGCAATCGCGGGGCGATGACGGGGATCGGGGTGAGCATCGGAATTGCGGTGGCGTACCTGGCGGTGGGGCAGTTATTCGAGAAGGTCGGCGATGTGAATCTGTTGTCTCCCATGACGGCGGCGTGGGCTCCGGACGTAGTGTTTGCGCTGGCGGGAACTTACTTGTTCTTGCGGATGAAGAGTTAGACACACTTATCCCGAGAGAGTGAGTGAAAAAGACGTTGGGGCGGCCGGGTGTTTCCACCCGACCGCCAATGATTTGGCAAAGGCGGTGTTGCCCCCTTCACCTCTGTACCCGATAGCGCGGCAATCAATGCCTATCCGCTCTACGCTATCCGCTTCGACTATCGGATGTTTTCGGTTCGAACCGAAGATCGCTCCG
>JAOAPT010001037.1 GCA_025463045.1 Candidatus Solibacter sp. | reverse complement strand
CCGTTCTGGGTTCGGATCCTCCTGGTATGGCTTGCCAGTAGCCAAGGCTTCGTAGAGTTTCACGGGTAGTACTTCTGTGCTTCGGAGTTCTTTTTTTCGTGTTGCGCTCCAGGCGCACTCGACTAGGGTTTGCCGCGCCCACGGATTGTCCTTGCGGGTTTGACTACTCTTGCGCTTGCCCCCGGGTGATGTTGTTCCCCGGGCAGGTCCCGCCCCAGGTAATCCGTCTCGATCAAGAGGGGCGCCGCGTGAATCATGGTGCCCATGGCCCCGTCGAGGACGAGTACACGTTGTTCCAGGCTGTCTTTGAGCGCCTCTTGACGCTCAAGGAGATTGGTCATAGAAGGTGTGCTTTCTTCATTCTTAACCGGGCGGGGAAGAGGGGCGTGGTCGGCCCGGTGAAACCAGACCACGCCAAGCCGGACGCCAATTTGCCGAGGCCAACGCAGGGACAAAATCCATTACACCTACTTCGGACTACCCGGCCGGAACATCTGGCAGGATTTGATTCCAAGGGCCCATGGGGTTTTATATACAACCCGAACTTGTGCTCCACGTGCCGAGCGCGAGATACACGTCTCTGAAATCTCAGCATGTCGTTGTCTGCCCATCGATGGTCATCGCGAGTACAGAGGGTGACCGAAAATCGTCTATTTGATCACCGAAAGAAATGGAATAGAATAAATAAGGCATCCTGGTGGAAATCATAACGGCCGTTTTGAAGTGGCGAGGTGAAATGTGACACCCGAGAAGCCCCAAGAGGTTCTGACGCTTGATCGCCTCCGGACGATCGGCGTGACACTCTTGTCTGAATGGGACGCTCTGGTGTTCCTGTACCGCCATCCCGCCAGTCTCGGCACCGCTGCTCAGATCGCGCGGCTAATCGGGTACGACAAAGCTGAAATCGGTGCCGCCTTGAACCGCCTGGAAACCCTGGGGCTCATCCGGCGTTCTCGCGACTCTCAGGGGATACGTCTCTACCGGTTCTCGGAACCCGAGGAACCCTCCCGGCGCTCATCCTTAGTTGCCTTAATGACCGTGGCTCAGAATCGCGACGGGCGGCTGTTGCTTCTGAACCACCTGAAACGCACCAGCCAAGCAGCTCGGCGGGCGCACCCTAGCGGTTTGCGGTTAGCTTGAAAGGAAGCGGAAATGAGCAGAGACGATATGGTCCGTACCGGTATTTCCGGTCTCGATGAGCTCCTGTTTGGCGGGATTCCGAGAACCAATGTAATCCTCGTGGAAGGAAGCACCGGAAGCGGCAAGACGCTCCTCGGAACGGAATTCATTTACCGGGGAATCACACAATTCAACGAGCCCGGCATCATCGTGGTATTTGAGGTTAGTCCCGATAAACTGATTCGCGACGCGGCCACCTTGGGCTGGGACCTTGCGGAACTGCAGGCGCAGAAAAAACTTCAGATCGTCTTTACCAGCCCGCAAGTGCTCGAGCAGGAGCTGCGTTCGGCCGATAGCCTGCTGCTGGAAACGGCGGTTGAAATGGGTGCCCAGCGCATATTTATCGATGGCATCGGCCTGTTAAGGCATGCTGCCGCTAGCGGCCCTGCGTTGCCGGCTACCGGGCCTGGCTCTTACCGCGAACTCCTCCAGCAGCTTATCGAAGGACTCAACCGCGAGCGTCTGACCGCCATGTTGTCCCACGAACTCGGCACTTACGCCGAGGCGCAACTGACTTTAGACGGTGCGGAGTCCCTGGTGGACACTGTGATTCGGCTGAATCGAAAGCTGCACAACCGCCGCATCCATCGCAGCATCGAGATCGTAAAGAGCCGGGGTCAGGACTATGAGCCCGGCGAGCATACCCTGCAGATTCGCGATGGCAAGGGCCTGCAGATGTTCCGGCGCGTTCAGGCGCCCTTGCGCAACAATCTGGTCCAGCCCACATCTATGGCCAGGCGCTCCGTGATCGGCGTGGAGGCTTTGGATGCCTTGCTCGGCGGGGGCATCTTCGACGGATCCACAACCATGGTGGTCGGGCTCTCCGGAGTGGGAAAGACGGTGCTGGGTACGCAGATTTTGCGGGAGGGAGCGATCAAGCAGTCAAAGCGGGGACTCCTGATCTCGCTCGACGAGCATCCGGCGCAGATCGTACGCAACGCCGAAACCATCGGCCTCGACCTGCAATCGCAGATCGACGATGGCACGATCCATGTCCTGTTCGATAGCCCCCAGGAACTGAATATCGATTCCCATTACGCAAGGATCGTCCAGACCATTGAAGAGCACGACATCCAGCGAATGGTCATCGACGGAATGACAAGTTACAGCACTGCCCTGTCAGACCAGGCTGTCTACCGCGATTTCTTTCATGCCCTGGTCGCCTACAGCAAGCACCGCCTCATGACCACCTTCTTCAGCTATGAGAACCCGGAGTTTCTCGGCCTGTCGAGTTTTATGCCGGATTTCCCCGTGAGCTCGATTGTGGACAATATCATTTTGTTAAGCCTCGTGGAAATCAATAGTACGTTGCGCCGCTGCATAACGGTTGTCAAAGCACGCGGCAGCCCGCACGAATTCGATAGCAGGGAGTATGTAATCGGGCAGGGCGGAATCACCCTTCGGCCCTTCGACGAGGATGTCGCCAAGGTGTCGCTGCCGCTTGCGGGCTACAGCAGCATCTTGAGCCGGGCTCCGAGCCGAACGCCTCGCACCGCCCGAACGCCGGATTTGCAGTGATCCCGCGCAAAGATCCCCTTAGCCGCGTAACCGCGGCTGATGAGACCTGGAACGCGGTGGAGACCAACCTTTCTCGAGCCGAACCCGGCGCTGTGGATCTATCCCCCCAGTGCCGTGACGAATTGCTGGACCCGGGGGCCTGGAGCAGCGTTCTGGAGACGTTCGCAAGCACCATGAGATTGGCCGTCGCCTTGACTGACCCGGAGGGGCGTCTGCTCGGGCAATGCCGGAACCCGCAGCCTGCCTGGCGCATGGCGCGCGCCACAAGTCCGGCGTCCGATGGCGAGTGTCCCTTTTGCCTGGCGCCGCCCGTTGCCTGCAGTGCCGTCACGGACGCCCTGCGGACCAATACTGTGGTGATCGTGGAAGACCAGGCGGGGTTGGCGCATGTGGCGGTGCCGCTCTCCATCGGCGGCGTCCAAATAGGAGCGCTGGTCGCCGGCCAGGTCTTCAACCGTTACCCCGAACCTTTACGATTGCAGCGCGCTGCCAGGGCGTTGGGGGTCTCCCAGCAGCGGCTTTGGGAAGAGGCTGTCCGGCAGGTTCCCATCGCGCGGGCCACGCTGCTGGTGTACGGTAATTTGCTGTTGACGCTCGGTCAGGCTGTCCTGGGACAGCGGTATGCGGCCGTCCTGGATAGAATGCTTGCCCAAACCAGCCGGCGTTTCCACCTGTTCATCGATGCCGTCAGGGATCATGCGCTCCTCACCATGGCGCCCGCGACCCGCGTCACCAGTTGGAACAGTGGCGCTGAGCGCCTCTTTGGCTACACGGCGGCCGAAATCATCGGCCAGGATGCTGCGTGCCTTCTTCTCCCCGGCGATGCTCCTCGCGAGGTTTTGCGGCAAGCGATGCTTGCTGCCGACAACTCGGGTTGGGTAGATCGCGAGGTCTGGCGTATCCGTAAGGATGGCACTCGTTTCCTCGGCGGCGGAGTGTTGGCCGCGATGGGAGACGGCGACGCCCGCGAATACGGAGAACTGATTCGCGACGTTACGTTGCTCCGCCGGTCGGAGCAGGACATGCAGCAGGCGCAGAAACTGGAAGCGATCGGGGTTTTGGCGGGCGGTATCGCTCATGACTTCAACAACCTGCTAACCGGTATTGTGGGGAGCTTAAGTGTCGTCAAGACCAGATTGGTTCCTGACGACCCTTCGTTTTCCCTGGTCGAGATCGCGGAGCAATCCAGCGTCCGCGCGGCGGAGTTGGTTGCCCAACTATTGGCCTACGCGGGCAAGGGCCAGTTCGTCATCACGCGCTTCGATTTTTCCAAGCTGATCGCCGGGATGTTGCCCTTGATTGCCGCCAGTATCCCAAAATCCGTCGAGTTGGATCTTGCGCTCAAACCGGCAATGCCCTGGATCGAAGGCGACGCAAGCCAGATCCGCCAGATCGTCATGAACCTGATCATCAATGGCGCGGAAGCCATCGGCCCTGAGGGAGGGACAGTGCGAGTCTCTACCGGTGAATCCCAAACCGACACGCGCGTCTTCCTGGAGGTGAAAGATTCCGGATCCGGCATGAGTCAGACTACGCAAGCCAGGATCTTTGACCCGTTCTTCACTACGAAGTTCCTGGGGCGTGGATTGGGCCTGGCTGCCGTGTCGGGCATCGTTCGTGATCACCAGGGGACCATCCATGTCGCCAGCACTCCAGGCCAAGGCACCACCTTCACTGTCTCTTTTCCGGCGGTGCCGCCCGTGCCAATTCCGGTGGCGGATCGTCCGCGAGTGATCGTTACGCGCGGCGCCGGTACCATCCTGGTTGTGGACGATGAACCCTCCCTGAGGCAGTTGGCCAAGGTCGTTCTGCAGGATTCGGGGTATTCGGTCCTGGTAGCCGCGGATGGTCGGGAGGCGATCGAAATATTCCGGGAAAATACTCCTAAGATCGCGGCAATACTGCTGGACATGTCTATGTCGGTGATGGGTGGAAGCGAAGCCTTCCGGTTGCTCCGGGAGATTCAACCTGACGTGCCCATCATTATTTCGAGTGGGTATAGCGAGAAGTCCGCGCGTGAGGAGTGCGGCTTCGATACGATATCCGAGTTCATTCAAAAGCCATACCACGCCGCGAAATTGGTTGAGACCATCCAACAGGCGATCCACCACTCCGCGAAAGCGCCACGGACCAGCTAGGCCGCTGCGAAGGCTTCTGGCGGCAAGGCTCCCGGAGAGTAGTGGAACATAGAGCCGGCACGAAACACTTTCGCCTGCTTCCTTGCCTGGCCGGAAGTCCTTGGCGAGTTCGCCTTCTCGGATCTCTGTTTGGGTTATCCTTCCCGGGTGCCCTTCACCTCATCGGAATGCCCTCCAATTCGCCTGGAATTGCGCGGCAGTGAAAGGCAAACTCCAAGTTTTCGTTCTGACG
>JAOAPT010000133.1 GCA_025463045.1 Candidatus Solibacter sp. | reverse complement strand
CGTCGTAGGCCGCCTGCTTAATCTGCGCATACTCCGAGGTGGCCTCCTGCTGCATCCATCCGCCCGCGCCGCCGGCCAGCATCGCGGTCTTGACGACGGCCTCCAAGTAGTACTTCTTCATCTCAGGGATCGCCATCAGGCGCCGCATCAGCACGTTCTGATTGGCGTTCTGCAGGACTGGCCGCTGCGCCCAATCGAATGCGTTGTCCTTGTCCCACGCGATAAATATATTGAGCTGCTTATTCTGAAATCGATACAGAAAGAAGTTGTTCAGCCCGAAAGAGTCGCCCAGAATGCAGTCGAAATCGGCCAGGTAGGTCTCTACCGCAACCTGCGTGAGGAACGGCTTCGGATCGAGAAATGGTGTAAGCTTTGTCAGGAAATCGGCATCGGACGCCTCGTTCATCGTCCGGATCCACGCTTCGAGCGTCACCGTATCCGGTGAGTTGGTGTGCGGCGTCTGCGGGTCGAACGGAGTCGGAGTCGTGCTCGAAGAATATACGTCGAGGTTCGATCCGAGGTATTCGAAGTGGTACCCGGCGCCCGGTACGCCGGTCCAGTCGCCGGGCTTGTACTCGTAGAGGTAACCATTGTTCTCGTTGAACAGGCGCCTCAGCATCTGCGCATTCGGAGACTCAACCAGGTTGTAAAGGCCGATGTATGCGTTGTTGACATAGACGCGCACAGCCACTTCGCGCGAAGCAGGTACACCCATCCGGGTGAAGAGCTTCATGCTGATCCGTTCGTGGATCAGGCTCGCGTCCTGCGCGTTGCCTTTCAGGTCGAATTCGGTGAGCCCCAAAAACGTTTGTGTCGCGACGTTGTTGTTGATGTTGACGTGCAGGCTGGGCTTAATCGGCGTGCGGCTGCCATGGCCGCGCGAGCGCACCTGAAGATTACTTACCGTGAAGGTATTCGATCCGGCGCCCTTCCACTGCAAACTATCCACGTTGAAGTACGTGTTATCCAGATAGTGGGCCTGCAGGCCCGACCAGTTCGCGGCAGGCATCGTGATTCGTATTTCGTGAACCACGCTGTCGTCGAACAACTCGGTGGTGGTCGGTGTCTGAGCCGTTGCCAGGGACAGGCACGCGAAAAACGCGGCCAACAGAAAGAGGTACTTTCGGAGTGCCACTGCTATTCCCCCTAAACTACTAAGCGCGAGATCGGCCGGATCGGGGACGCCGCGATGCAAGAGACACCTTGCGATGCCTCGGGCAGGCGAAGCCGGCCGAAGCGAACGATTCCCGGCTACTTTAGGTTCGAGGCAGACTACCGCCGTCCCAATTGTGGTCCGGATCCGGGTAAAACGTGATCCCCCCATGCTGGTGATAGCTGTTGGACGCGTAAACCAGCCAACCGCCCGGCACTGGGACTCGCAGCACCGTCAGCCCTTTGGTAGAGTCCAATTGTTCCCAGTCAATGAAAGTGCCGTCTTCGTTGCGCGACGCCGGAGTAGCCACGTGACCTCCCATCTCGCCCTTCGGCTCGAATGGTCAACAGATTCTAACACAACCGTCCAATCATGGAAGGGGGACCGGTAAGTTTTTCAATACAGCGAAACGGTGGCGGATGTGGGACTCCCAGGACCAGCCGCAGAGGACAAATCACAATCCTTTCAATCCGTCTAAGTCTGTGATATAACATGTGGCACAATCCACATACGGAGGCCCGTCCCATGGGATGGATCTTTCGCGCCATTATCCCCGTTTTCATTGCCAGTTCGTTGTTCGGTGCGGAGCACTACGGCTATGTACGTTCCGGTAAGAAGCCGATTCCCGGTGCGACTGTCACCGCGTCGCTTGATAAGTACAAACTAGTCACCACCACCGATGAAAACGGTGTGTATGTTTTCTCGATTCCCGACAAGGGTGCGTGGGTCTTCACTGCCGAGATGTTCGGTTTCGCTCCCGCGCGCGAAGAACTAACCCTGGTCGGCGCAGCCTCGGTGCTGGACTTCGATCTGGAACTCAAGGCCGGCGGTATGCTTGAGATTCCGTCCGTGACCCCGGCGGTGGGCTTTCAGACCGTCGACCTGAAAGAGCAACCCGACACCCCTGAAAAGATCGAGCAGCAAGTGGAAGCGGCCGCCGCTCCCTCCGGCCCTCCTTCGATGGGCGGTGCGTCCGACGCGAACGAGGCCTTCCTGGTAAATGGAAGTCTCAGCGGCGGATTGCAAAGCGTCCAGCAGCAGAACTTCTTCGACCAGCTCGATAAGGATCAATCGATCGCTACCAAGCCGAAAAAGGCGAAGGGCGATCTCGCGCCCGGAGAAAAGCGCGCGAAGAAGGCCGCCAAGAAAGCCAAGAAAAAGAAATCGCTAAGCGACACCGTAAGTAGCTTCGGCGCCTCCAAAGAGGGCAATCAGATCAAGGGTAACCTACTGTACACTTTCCGCGACGGGGCGTTCGACGCTAGTCCGTACTCTTTGACAGGGCAGCCCCTCACTAAGCCAACTTATCAACAGAGCCGGATCGGGGCCGCTGCCGGCGGACCTATTCCCGGCAGTCCGCAGACCACCTTCTTCCTGAATTTCACGGCCATGCGCAGTGAGACGCCGTACGCGAATTCCGATACCGTGCCTACAACTGCACAGCGCACCGGCGATTTCTCCAAGCCCACTCCGGCCGGGGCGCTTGTACTCTATGACCCGATCAGCCATCTACCACTCGCCGGCAATATCGTACCCGCCAACCGAATTGATAAGATCGCCACTGGTCTCTTGAATTACATTCCGCAGCCCAATTTTCCGGGCGCGCTGATGAATTATCAGTACACGACTTCAGTGCCGCTCAATACGGTTGATTTTTCGGCCAAGCTGAATCACACGCTTAACGAGAAGAATCGTTTCGCGCTGAGCATCGCCTTTCAGAATCGTAGCGGGAGCCAGGCCCAGCTCTTCGGTTTCAAGGACAGCCTGGACGGCTTCGGTTGGCAGTCCGATATCGGCTGGACCCACAACTTCGGGCCGCGCACCATCAATTCCTTCCACTGGTCGTTCACCCGCAATCGGTCGAACTATGTGCCGTTCTTCGCGTACGGTGCGAACGTAGCGGCGCAGATCGGGATCCAGGGCACGTCGCAGAGTCCGCTCAACTACGGTCCGCCGAATCTCTCCTTCACGAACTACGGCAACATGATCGACGGCAATCCCGTGATCCGGCGCGATCAGTCTTCCGCGATTCGCGATTCCGTGACGCTCGTCCGCAAGCAGCACAGCCTCACTTTCGGGGGCGAATACCGCCGCATTCAAAGCAATCCCATCACCGACACCTATGGGCGCGGCGCGTTCGTCTTCAGCGGACTGCTGACCAGCGGCTTCGACGACAACAATCGCCTGCTCCCCGGCACCGGCTACGATTTCGCCGACTTTCTGTTCGGCTTCCCCAACACCGCGAAGGTGCGCTTCGGCAGTTCGGCCAATTACTTCCGCTCCTCCGCGACCAACGCGTACGTGGTCGACGATTGGAAGATTCTCCCAAACCTCTCGCTGAATCTCGGCTTACGCTACGAATACTTCTCGCCTTACGTCGAGAAATTTGATCGCATCGCCAACCTCGATCTGGCCAGCGGAGTGACCGGCGCGGCCGTCGTCACTCCCGGGCAGACCGGACCCTACACCGGCGTCTTCCCTCGCGCGCTGGTCGATGCCGATCCGAAGAACCTTTCGCCGCGCGCCGCGCTCGCGTGGCGTCCCACGCCGAAGCGCCACATCGTTCTGCGCGCCGGTTACAGCATCTTCTACAACGGCTCGATCTACGGCGAACTGCCCGGCCGGTTGGCGTCCCAGCCGCCGTTCGCGCAGAACAACACGATCCTCACCAGCCTCGACTATCCTCTGCGACTCGCTTCCGGTTTCACGCGCGCCAGCACCAAGCTGATCAACAACGGCTTCGTCGTCGATCGCTTCTACAAAGATGGCTACGCGCAGACCTGGAACTTGGCGATCGAACAAAACCTGAGCAAGACGTGGACGCTAGAACTCAGTTACATGGGCACCAAGGGAACGCGGCTCGACGTGCAGCGCGCGCCCAATCGTGCGCTCCCCGGCTCGCCGTTGACCGCGGAAGATCGCCGGCTCATCGGCAATGCCGTCGGGTTCACCTACGAAACCTCGGACGGCAATTCCGTCTTCCACGCCGGCCAGGCGCGCCTTACGCGCAAGCTAAGCAAAGGACTCTCCGTCCAAGGCCTGTATACCTTCGCGAAATCGATTGACGACGCGTCGGTGCTCGGCGGCGGCTCCGCTGTGGTCGCGCAGAACGATAAAAACCTGCGCGCCGAACGCGGTCTCTCGACCTTCGATCAACGGCAGTCGTTCACCCTCGGCTTCACCGAGCAATCGCCCGTCGGTAAGAAGCGTCCGCTCGCAAGTCCCGCGCTCACCGGCATTCTGCGCTCCTGGATCATGGCGGGCAATATCGTCGCGATGAGCGGGCTGCCTTTCACCGCGCGCGTATTGGGCAATCTCTCCGACTCGGGCGGCAGCGGCAATTTCGGTGCGAGCCGTGCCGACGCCACCGGCATCAGCGTCAACGGCGGCAGCGGCTACTTCAACAAGGCCGCCTTCACTACGCCCTCGCTCGGCGCCTTCGGGAATGCGGGCCGCGACACGATTCCCGGACCCTCGCGCTTCTCGATGAATCTCTCGCTGACGCGTTCCTTTCACGCCACCGAGCGCCATCACATCGAAATGCGCATCGAGGGAACGAACCTCACCAACACCGCGATCTTCTCGAATTTCGGCACCGTGCTGAATGCTTTGAATTACGGCCTGCCCACCGTGGCCCTGCCGATGCGCACCCTCAAGGGCACCGTGCGCTATAAGTTCTAGACCAGGAGACTCAGCATGTACAGGCTCGCAGCAACCGTTTTCCTGACCCTCTGCCTGGCGGGACAGCCGCAGGAGTTGACCACGTTCAAAACGACTACCAAGCTCGTAGTCGTCGACGTCTTCGTCCGCGCCAAGAACGGCAAAGCAATCGACAACCTGAAGAAGGAAGATTTCACCGTCATGGAGAACGGCAAGGCGCAGGACATCGCCGTCTTCGAGTTTCAACGCATCGCCGATGACGCCGCTAGCCCCGCCGCCGTCACGGCGTCCGATCCCGCGCCCGCCACTCCCACTCGCGCCAACGCCATCAACGTGCAAACCGCCGGCAAGGTGCAGTACAAGGACAAGCGCCTGCTCGTGCTGTTTTTCGATTTCTCCTCCATGCAGCCGCAGGAACAGATTC
>JAOAPT010000969.1 GCA_025463045.1 Candidatus Solibacter sp. | reverse complement strand
ATCTTGGCCATTTTGCCTCCATTCGATGCAAAGTGCGTCTTTTCCCCGTGTCTCACTTTTGGGGGTCAGTCCATAAAAAAGAGGCGAGAAACGTGCACCCCTGGCTAGTTTTCCGTGGGGAGGTTTGTGACGGGGTCCACGATTAAGACGTCGATGGGGGCTTTGCGGCGCTCCAACTTCAGGCCGAGATTTCGCAGGGCGTCGTTGAAGCTTTTCAGGACAGCGTCCTCCATTTCCGTTGAATTGTTCTCGACACTCACCATTCCGGGACGCACGCCGCTGAGGTCTACGTCCAGAACGATTTGATAGCGGCCTTTTCGATCGGGTTGATCAGGGGGCAACCCGGTCGAGCAGATCGGCAAGGCCCGCGGCGGAGATTGCGGGGGCTTCCCAGTGCGGGGTCCAAGTGTTGCCCGTTTGGCTTACGGTTCCCATCCGCGGGCTGGAAAGCAGGGTCGTGGAACTGCGGCCATCGGCATTTGGAATCGAAAGGGTCTGGACGGCCCCGAAGAACCCTTCCAGGCTCTCCGGTTGCTGTGGATCTCCGGCGGCCTTCTTCAACACCGGCCCGCCCTTCGCGACCACCAGCGCGTAGACGGTGCGATGTGGAATTTTGGCAACGATATCGAATCGCGGGGAACCGGAGTTCGTCATCCAATCCGGTCCGGTGACGCGGTCGCCGAAGATACGGAAGGCATACCCGATCAACATCGCCAGGGTCGCGCACTGAACTTCGACGCGACCCGCGTTCATTTTCGATGAGGTGGGGCACCCGCTGCCGCCGACACCGCCAGTGCGCTCCTGTGCACCTCGCGTCGTCCGGACAGCGGGCTTCACCGAAGCGACTTCGAATTTGGCAGGTTGGGCGAACGCCGCTGTCGACAGAAGGACCAGCAGGCTGGTAATCATGCTACATCTGACGGCGGGAATCGATCGGGCGTGCAGCGGCAGTGAGGGGCGTTCCTCCGTGGACCGCCCCGCTGCTATCAGGTATAGGAGGAGGGGAAATGGCTGTGGGGCCATTCACCTCGGGTTGGGACAGATCCTCCGATACTGTCCGGTTGTGTAAGTAGACGGCGCGGCGCACGCCATATTACCGGGCGTCTGTGAAATTTCGTATATGATCGATAGACTCTCACACTATGCGCACGGTCAGCCACTACGAGATTCTGGAAAAGCTGGGTGAAGGCGGCATGGGCGTCGTGTGGAAGGCGCGCGACACGCGGTTGGACCGGTTCGTCGCGATCAAGTTTCTGCCACCCGACAAGACGGCGAATCCCGACCGCAAGATGCGCTTCGCACAGGAGGCGAGGGCCGCGTCGGCGCTGAATCATCCGCGCATCATCACGATTTATGACATCGATCACGCCGACGGTTCGGACTTCATCGCGATGGAGTACGTGTCCGGCAAGACGCTCGATCAGCTGATTCCGGCGAAGGGCATGAAGGTCGTCGACGCGGTGCGCTACGCGATGCAGATTGCCGATGCTCTGGCGGCGGCGCACGCGGCGGGGATCGTGCATCGCGATCTCAAGCCGGCGAACGTGATGGTGAGCGATACCGGACAGGTAAAGGTGCTGGATTTCGGACTGGCGAAGCTTCAGGAAGAATCCGTGTCCGGGGAATACGAAAACACGCGCACGATCGTGCAGCAGGCGAAGACGGAAGAGGGCACGATCGTCGGCACGGCCTGTTACATGTCGCCCGAGCAGGCGGAGGGGCGGAAGGTGGACGCGCGGAGCGACATCTTCTCCTTCGGGAGCGTGCTGTACGAGATGTTGACCGGCAAGCGCGCGTTCCGCGGCGAGACGAAGGTGGCGACGCTGGCGGCGATCCTGCGGTCCGATCCCGAGCCGGTGGATAAACAAGTGGAAGGCGTTCCGCGGGAGTTGGCGCGGATCGTCCAGCGATGCCTGCGGAAGGATCCGGACGAGCGCGCGCAGGGCATGGCGGATCTGCGAATCGCGCTGAAGGAGATCAAGGAAGAATCGGAATCCGGGCTGCTGACCGCGTCCCCGGCGGTCACGAAGAAGCGCGGGCGGAAAGCGTTGTGGATCGCTGCGGGAATTGTCGCGTTTGCGGCGGCGGGCGTTGCGGCATACCTGTGGGCGCCGGGGAAAAACGCTCCCGAGGTCGCTCTGCAGGCAACCTTACTGACGTCGTATCCGGGCCTCGAGGGCACCCCCAGTTTTTCGCCGGACGGTGGCCAGGTGGTCTTCACCTGGAACGGCGAGAAGCAGGACAACTACGACATTTACGTGAAGCTGCTGGGGAGCGGGGCGCCGCTACGGCTAACCAGCGATCCGGCCATGGACTACAATCCGGTGTGGTCGCCGGACGGCCGCTGGATCGCGTTCATTCGCGACCGCACGATCGTGATGATTTCACCGCTCGGCGGACCGGAACGGGAGGTGGCCCAGAATTTGTTCGCGCCGTTGGCGGCGCCGTCAACGACGCGGCGATTCGGAATCACCTGGTCACCGGATGGGCGCTGGTTGGTTGCCAGCACACACGACGAAGCCCGCCAGCCGATGGCGCTATTCCTGGTTTCGGCGGAAAGCGGCGAGAAGCGGCGCTTGACCTCTCCGCCGCGCACGATTAGCGGTGACTTCGACGGGGTGATCTCGCCAGATGGCCGGACTCTGGCGTTCAGCCGCCTGGTCGTGATCGGCAGCGCAACGATGAGCGACGGAGATGTTTTCACGATGCCGCTGGGTGCCGACTACGCACCTGCCGGCCCGCCCAAACGGATCACGTTCGACCAGACGCTGACGCATGGAATCGCGTGGACGGCGGATAGTAAGGAAATCGTCTTCTCTTCGTATAAGGGGGGATCGTCGGGATTGTGGAGGATACCCGTTGCCGGCCAGCAAAAAGCCGTCAAGCTGCCGGTGGGAGACCATGGCGTTTCGCCCTCGATCTCGCGCCAGGGAAACCGACTGGCGTTCGAGCAGGCAATTCCCTCCGATACCAACGTTTGGCGCGTGAGTCTGACCGAGCCTTCGCATACGCCTACTTCGCTGATCGCGTCGACAAGGCAGGAGCAGTCGGCGCGGTATTCTCCCGACGGACGCAAAATCGCTTTCAGTTCGGAGCGGTCGGGTCCTAGCGCCATCTGGCTATGCGATGCCGATGGCGGCAATCCGACGCAGCAGACTTCGATCGGCAACTCCGGCTCACCTGCCTGGTCGCCGGATGGTCAGCGCATCGCTTTCGACAGCCTGGTGAACGGCCAGTGGCAGATCTTCACGATGAGCGCTCGAGGAGGAAAGCCGCAACAGTTGACGACCGCGCCGGCGTCAGACTCGCGTCCGCAGTGGTCGCACGACAACCAGTGGATCTACGCATCCGGCGGCGGCGGGATCCGAAAGATTTCGGTGAATGATCGGAAGGTCATCCAGCTCACGCACGATGGAGGCTCGAATCCCGCGGAAAGCGAGGACGGCAAGACGATTTACTACACTGCGGGCGGCGCGATCTGGAAAGTCGGGACGGACGGGGCCGGCATGAAAGAGGCGATCCCCGGACCAATTCCCGCATTGACCATCGAAGTCACGCGCGACGGAATCTACTACCTCGGGTCGGCGAAAGACCGGGGGATTAAGTTCTTCAATTTCGCCACCGGACGTTCCCAAACAATCCTCAAGCTGGATAAAGGCTTGGCTCTGGGGATGAGTATCTCGCCGGACGGGAAGTGGCTGCTCTTTACGCAGCGGGACACGGATACGAGCGCCGATCTGATGCTGGTCGACCCGTTCCGGTAGACGGCTGGATATGCGAGACTTCCACGCGTCCCCTCATCGGCTCAAGGTCAAGCAGAGCCGCGACCGTAAGGGAGCGGTGGTCACGTGGCCACCGCTCCGTAACCGTCGCGGCTCTGCTTGGAGTGGGTTCTTCAAGTCAACGGAGTTGTTCATGGCCCCGTTCGGGGCGACAACAAGGGATGAAATTGACGATCGCTCCTTGGCGCATCATTTTCACGGGAGCGTCGAGCGAAGCTAGAACTTGAGCGTGCCGGTCAGATCGCTTGCGCGCGGGATGCGTTGTTCGCGGAGGAAAGTGGACAACTCCCCGGCGATGCGGAGGGGCGAGCGGGGATCCCAGAACGTCGCGGTGCCGACCTGCACGGCGGTCGCGCCGGCGATCATGAATTCGGCGGCGTCTTCCCCGCTGGCGATGCCGCCGAGACCGATCACGGGGATCTTGACGGCGCGCGCTGCCTGACAGACGAGGCGGAGCGCGATCGGCTTGATCGCAGGGCCGGACAAGCCGCCGAAGCCCGCGCCGATTCGCGGGCGGCGCGTGCGGGCGTCGATCGCGAGACTGACGAACGTGTTCACCAGCGACAGGGCGTCGGCGCCGTTCTCCTCGGCGACGCGGGCGAGCGGCTCGATGGCACTGACATTGGGCGAGAGCTTGACGATCAACGGGCGGCGCGCGACGCGTTTGACGGCGCCGACGACTTCGGCGAGCAGGACCGGATCGTTCGAGAAGAAGATGCCGCCATGGGCGGTGTTTGGGCAGGAGACGTTGAGCTCGTAGGCGGCGAGGCCCTCGTGATCGTTGAGGACGCGAACGACTTCCACGTAGTCCTCGGTGGAATAGCCGAAGACGTTGGCGAAGACGGCGGTGCGCAGGCGGGCGAGCGCCGGCAGTTTGTCGGCGACGAATGCGCGCACGCCGATGTTCTGCAGGCCGATGGAATTGATCATGCCGGCCTCGCTCTCGTATACGCGCGGCGGGGGATTGCCTTCGATAGGCTCGCGCGAAAGACCCTTGACGACGAAGCCGCCGAGCGCATTGAGATCCACCAGCTTTTCGAATTCGACGCCGTAGGCGAACGTGCCGCTCGCGGCGATTACGGGATTGCGCAGCTCGATGCCGCAAACCGTGACGCCCAGGTGAGGGCTCATTCGGCGAGCGCCTCGCCGAGCACGCGCCCCACCGATGAAGGAGGCGGCGCGACGCCGAAGACCCGCGCGATAGTGGGGGCAACGTCCACCGATTGCACGGGCTTTTCGAAGACGCCGGCGCGGAATTGCGGACCGTAGAAGACCAGCGGGACGCGCACGTCGTAATTATAAAGCGAGCCGTAGGAGACGCCGCGGCCTTGTCCGAATTCCTCGACATAGCCGGGCCGGTAAGACAGCATGACGTCGCCGGAGCGCCTGGGATGGAAGCTGTTGCGGAAGCGTTGTTCGAACTCGTCGCGGACCGTGCAGTAGCCTCCGGCGGTGTAGCACGCGGCGACCGCGGGGTGGCTCATGGCAGCGCGTACGGCGGCCATCCGAAGCGGCTCGGGATCGCGATACCCGCTGGTGTCCAGGTACAGGAACGGGTAGATGTAGCGCGCGACGCGGCCGCTGTCGGTGGAGACCAAGGCACGGTTGACGGCCTGCGCGACGGATTCGCCGTCCACCGCCATGCGGGCGCGGCTGTCGACCGAGGGCGCCGCTACGACTCCGTGCGCGGCGGCGAGCACGAGCGTGAAGGCGTTCTCGCCGGGCGCGGTCTTGAGGGCTTCGAGCAGGTAGTCGATGTGGCGATCCAGGTGGAGGACTATCTGGTGAACCAGCGGAGATCGGGCGCCGTCTTCGATGCCGAGGAGCGAACCCGCCCCAGCGACGAGGCAGACGAAATCCAAACTTTCGCCCTGGCCGAGGCGATCGTTTACGATCAGGTCGTGGAGCAGTTCGAACTGAGCCTGCTGGGCGAAGGGCGAGGCGCGGTAGAGGCGGCGGAAGTCCTCGGGATGCTGTTCATCGAAGCGGAGGGTCCGCAGGGGCGGCGCGCCGGAGCGGGCGTCCATTGCCATCCAGGGAGCACCGTGCGCGTTCTCGACGGGCTTGAGGTTGTTGGCGGTGACGAGCCAGTCCGGGGCTTCGCCAAGCGTGGTGAAACGGCCATCGGAATCCATCCAAAACTGGCGGGCGGGTGAGTCGCCGGCGACGAGCGCGGTTTGCGCGGCATCCATCCCGATGACGTAGGTGCGGGTGCGGGTATCGGCGGCGATCTGGGCGCAAAGCGTCCCGGCGAGGAGCGCTTCGCTGGACGCCGTGATGGGTGCCTGCGA
>JAOAPT010000949.1 GCA_025463045.1 Candidatus Solibacter sp. | reverse complement strand
TTAAGAGAACTCAAGCTTCTACATCCCAATCAACTGTTACCCATGTTCCCGGCTACGGATGTCACCCATGTTGCCGGTTTGGACCCGTGACCACCGCTCCCTCACGGTCGCGGCTCGGATTGGGGGCTCGGTTCTTCATCGCGTTTGGTGGGCCGCAGGTCCACGGGACTCCCTTACGGTTGCGGCTCCGATTGGTGGGCCGCAAACTTATGGGACTCCCTCGAAGGCCAGTGGCGGCGGATTTCCCGCCTTGCTCCTTGAACTCACCTGCAAAGTATTGCGCGTGATTGGTACCACGGACCTGTGGGAGAAACCATCCAGCCTGCCGTGCCGGCGAGGAGCTCTCCTGGCCAGAAGGCCTGTCGTACTGCACGTACAATAGAGGATACCGATGTCACGAGTTCAGAATTTGTCCAAACAGCGGATCGCGGTGGTCCTTGCATTTATTGCGCTGGTCGCGATGGTGAGTTCGCAGCCGGCGCCGCGCGAACAGGTGGGCCCGCTGCCTAATGGGTCGTTCCTGCTGAACAGCGGATGGCGGCTGGATCCGGTGGGGCGGCAGGTCGCTCTAGACACGTTCCCGATGTCGTCGGCGCTGTCGCCGGACGGCAAGTATCTGCTGGTGCTGAATGGCGGGTACAAGCCGCCGACGGTCAGTGTGATCGAGACGGCGACGGGGCAGGTGACGGGCAGCGTCCGGGTGGCGGATGGGTGGCTGGGGCTCGCGTTCACGCCCGCGGGCGATCGAGTGTATGTCGGCGGCGGATCGCAGGCGGCGATTTTCGAATTCGCGTTCGCGGCCGGGAAACTGACGGCGGCGCGCACGTTCCCGCTGGTGCCTGCGGCGGAGCGGGCGGACGCGGACTTCGTCGGCGACGTCGCGCTTTCGCCGGACGGGCGGTTGATTTACGCGGCGAGCCTCTATCGGGATTCGGTGAAGGTGGTGAATCCGCAATCGGGCATGGTGATCGCGCAGTACAAGATGGGGCGGCGGCCGTATCGGATTTTGTTCCATCCCGATGGCAAGAGCTTCTTCGTGAGCCACTGGGCGGACGGCACGGTGGGGCAGTACGATGCGAACACCGGGAGCGCGATCGGGCCGCCGACGCGGGTCGGGGCGCATGCCAGCGATATGGTGTGGCGCAACGGCGCGCCGGAGACAGCCGATCCGGATGACGCGAAATATACGGCGCGGATCTTCGTGGCGGCGGCGAGCACGAACAACGTGTTCGCGCTAGGCGTGAGCGCGGCGAAAGAGCTGAGCGTGGTGGAGAGCATCAACGTGGCGATGACGGCGCGGCAGCCGCTGGGGATGACGCCTTCGGGGCTGGGACTGAGCGCGGATGGCAAGCGGATCTTCGTGGCGTGCTCGGATGCGAACGCGGCCGCAGTGATCGACATTTCGGAATCGCGCAGCAGGGTGGAAGGATTCATTCCGACGGGCTGGTATCCGACGGCGGTGCGCGCGCTGGCGAGCGGCACGGTGGTGGTGCTCAACGGGAAGGGGCTGCGGTCTTACCCGAACGCACAGAACGGACCCAACCCGTCGAAGCGGCCCGAACCGGTACACGCAGGCGCGCCCGCGCCGGCGGTGCAGTTCGTGGGACGGATCCAAACGGGGACGGCGTCGTGGATCGAGCCGTTCACGGCGGAGCAGTTGACGGCTTGGACGGCGAAGACGCTGGCAAACTCGGCGTATACCGACGCGAAGCTCGATGTGCCGAATACGCTGCCGAAGATCGAGCACGTGATCTACATCGTGAAGGAGAATCGCACGTACGATCAGGTGCTGGGCGATATGAAGGAAGGCAACGGCGATCCGTCGCTGGTGCTGTTCGATGAGAAGGTGACGCCGAATCTGCACAAGCTGGCGCGGGAGTTCGTGCTGCTGGATAACTTCTACGTGAACAGCGACGTGAGCGCGGATGGGCACAACTGGTCGACGGCGGCGATCGCGCCGGATTACGTGCAGAAGATGTGGCCGAACAAGTATGCGAACCGGCGGAAGACGTACGATTTCGAAGAACAGGATGTGCTCTCGCTGCCTCCCGCGGGGTACCTGTGGACCAACGCGGCGGCGGCCGGCGTTTCGGTGCGCAACTTCGGCTACATGGTGAGCAACAAGGCCGGCGCCAAAATCGGCGAGCCGCAGATCACGGGCGTTCGCGATCCGGTGCTGGCGAAATCGACCAACCCGATGTATCGCGGGTTCGATTTGGAATTTCCGGATGTGGAGCGCGTAAAGGTGTTTTTGAGCGAGCTTGCCGAGAACGAGAAGACGGGGAATATGGCGCGGCTGACGGTGATGCGTCTGGGCAACGACCATACGTCCGGAACGGCCGCGGGCAAGATCGCGCCGCTCTCATCGGCGGCCGATAACGACTACGCGGTTGGCATGCTGGTGGAGGGAGTTGCGAAGTCGCGATTCTGGAACAGCACCGTGATCCTGATTCTGGAAGACGATGCGCAGAACGGTCCGGATCACGTGGATTCGCATCGCTCGCCGGCGTTCGTGATTTCGGCGTGGGCGAAGCGCCACTCGGTGGACAGCACGATGTACAACACGGCGTCGATGCTGCGCACGATGGAATATCTGCTGGGGCTGCGGCCCATGACGCATTTCGACGCCGGTGCGCGGGCGATGTCGACGGTGTTCCTGAGCCAGCCGAGTCCGGCGGGGTATACGGCGGAGAAGCCGCGGATCGCATTGGATGAGCGGAATCCGGCGGCGACTCCGGCGGCGGCGCGCGCGGCGAAATTGAATTTCGAAGAGGCGGACGAGAACGACGACGACGAAATGAACGATATCCTGTGGCGTGCGATCCGCAGGGACGCTCCGCCTCCGCCGATGCGCAGTATTTTCGGAAGGTAAGACAGGCTCAACTACGCTACATGCCTCAAATCCATCTGTGCTTCCTATGGCACATGCACCAGCCGTTTTATAAGGACCTCGCTTCGGGAGAGTATAAACTGCCCTGGACGCGGATGCACGCGCTCAAGGATTACTACGGGATGGCGCAGATCCTGGAGGAATTCCCGAAGGTGAAACAGACTTTCAACCTGGTGCCTTCGATGATGGCGCAGGTGGAAGAGTACGCGGCGGGCGAGGCGCGCGATCCGTTTCTGGCGCTGGCGCTCAAGCCGGCGGAGACGTTGACGGGGGAAGAGATCGAGTTTCTGATGCAGCACTCGTTCTACTCCGACCCGGCGCACATGATCTACCGGTATCCGCGATACGGGCAGTTGTTCGACGCGCGCAATGCGCAGCGCAGCGCGGGGGGACGAAGTCTGTTCAGCGCGCAGGAACTGCGCGATCTGCAGATGTGGTCGCAGTTGGCGTGGTTCGACGAGATTTTTCAGGCGAACGATCCCGAAGTGCGCGAGTGGATCACGCGCGGCAGCAATTTCACATTGGACGATCAGCGGCGGATGGGGCTCAAGCAGCGCGAGATCATCGGTCTCGTGCTGCCGACGTACGCGAGGTTGGCGCAGCGCGGTCAAATCGAGATTTCGACAACGCCGTACTATCATCCGATTCTGCCGCTGCTCTGCGATTCGAATATCGCAGCGGTGCCGCATCCGAATGTACCGCTGCCGCCGCGATTCCGGTATCCGGACGATGCTCGCAAGCAGTTGATGCTCGGGCGGCGGTACGTGGAGGAGCACTTCGGCGTGGCGCCGGTGGGGCTGTGGCCGTCGGAAGGATCGGTGTCCGACGAGGTGTTCACGATCGCAAGCGAACTCGGGTTCGAATGGGCGGCGACGGATAGCGGGGTGCTCGACCGGACGCAGCAGCGCGCGGTGCCGGTGGAGGGATTGTACCGGCCGTACGAGTGGCGGCAGGGAGGGCGTTCGCTGCGGCTGATGTTCCGCGATCATTTTATGAGCGACCTGATCGGGTTCGTATATTCGCGGATGGAAGCGTCGCATGCGGCGGCGGATTTCCTGCACCGGATCCGGCAGAACTGCTCGGGGATTCTGGCGAGCGGGCGCGATGCGCTGGTGCCGATCATCTTGGACGGCGAGAATGCGTGGGAGTATTACGACCGGAACGGGCGCCCGTTCCTGCGCGAGTTGTACCGGCGGATCAGCGAGGACGGGCAGATGCGCGCGGTGACGGCGAGCGAGGCGTTCCGCCTGACGGCGGCCGAACCGCTCGATCACATTTTCCCGGGCTCGTGGATCAACGCGAATTTCGATGTGTGGATCGGCGCGGAGGAAGACAATCAGGCGTGGACGCAGTTACTGCGCGCGCGGGCGACGTATGACGCGACGACGGGCGTGCCGGAAGAGCGGCGGCGGATCGCGTTCGAGGAGTTGATGATCGCCGAGGGCAGCGACTGGTGCTGGTGGTACGGGCCGGAGCACGATTCGGCGAATCGCGTGGAGTTCGACCAGTTGTACCGGAGTCATCTGGCGAACGTGTACCGGTTCCTGGGTCTGGCGCCGCCGGAGGAGTTGTCGCGGCCGATTCTGAAGATCGCGACGCCGGATGTGCGCATCGCTCCGACCGGGCCGATTCATCCGACAATCGATGGCGAGGTGACGTCGTACTTCGAGTGGCTGGGAGCGGGGCTGTACCAAGTGGACGAGCGATCGGGGTCGATGCACGGGAAGAAGTTCCTGGTGAAGGAAGTGCTCTTCGGCAGCGATGGCACGCGGTTGTACGTGCGCGTGGATTTCCGGCCGGGCGTGGAGGCGGACCTTTCGGGGATGGAGGCGCGGATCGCGGTGCAATCGCTGGAGGACCACCCGGCGCAGCATGTGACGATCCGGTTTGCGAACGGCGCTGCGTGCACGGGCGATCCGGTGGAGTGCTGCTACCGGCAGGTGCTGGAAGCGGCGTTCGACCTGGAGGCGATCGGAGTGAAGCCGGGGGCGGGAGTGAGGTTCCAGTTGTCGCTGTGGTCGGCGGGATTGCCGGTGGACGCGGTGCCGCAACAGGGATGGCTGGAGATGACGACGACGGATCGCGCGGAGATGGCGGGGTAGGGATCGAGGCGGCTGCGGACTGGCCGTGTTAAACTGTAAAAGTTATGGCAATCCCGAATGTAAAGCGGTTCCGGCCCTTCTGCCCGACCTGCAATGACACTTTCACGCTGATGGCCGTCCTGCCGAAGGAAGCCAACGTGGATCAGTACCTGAACGATGCCGTGGCGCGCCACGATCACAAAGCGTTTCAGGACGCCAAGGTAATGCAGTTCAAGGTCCGTGTCGGTCAGCAGAAACAGGTCAAGAAGAAGTAGTTTCCTCTCCACAAGATTGCGGGCCGGGCAAGCGTCCGGCCCCTACAATCTGGCCTGCAGATTCCTCAGCGCACGCAATCCCTCCTGCGCCACTTCCGTATCCGGGTCGCGGCTTAGCTTCTCCAGATACGGTACGCTCGCTTTGTCTCCACTGACGGAGAGAACGCGGGCGATGCCGATTTTCTCGTCCTTCGTGGCATTCCCCAAAGCTGAATAAAGTGACTGGCGTACCGCCTGATCGCGCGCCAACTCGGTCAGGAACGGCACCGCCTCGCCTTTGTAGGCGGCCGAGTTCAGGTTGTTGATGAGGCTCTGAAGCGGGCTGAATTCACTGATCTCGGTACGGCCAAGCATGACGAGCGCGAAGGCCATGGAGACACGGGGCGAGCCCTTGCCTTCGGCCTTCCACGCCTGCTCGACGGTGGGGAGATCGGCGGGATTGCGGAGACGGGCGAAGCCTTCGGCGGCAGCCGCGCGCATTTTGTCGTCCTTGTCGGCCAGGTATTGCTGGAAGACGGGGCGCGTCTTTTCGTCGGGCAGCATGGCGAGCGAGCCGAGCGCGGCGCGGCGGACTTTGGCGTCCTTGGCGCGCTTCATGACTTCGATCAAGTCGGGGACAGCTTCGCGATTCTTGAGCAGGCCGGTGGTTTCGATGGCGGCGATCTGAACTTTAGAGTTCAGATCGCGGAGAAGGAAGGCGATCTTCGGACCGGCCGATTCGTCGCGGATCTTCTGCAGGGCGACGAGGGATTCGTAGAGCACGTCGGTGTCTTTGGAGCGGAGCGCCTCAAGCAGGTCGGGGATGGCCTGGCGGCCGCGGAGGATGCCGACGGCGCGGGCGGCATTGGCGCGCGACTCCATATTGGCGCCGCCGCGGGCGAGGGCTCCGACGGCTGTGACGACATCGGGGCGGACGGTGACGAAGGGGTCGATGACCTGGTCGTTGGTGTCGGTGAAGCGGCTCTTGATGCTGCCGCCGACGCGTTTGATGGAGGCGATGGTGCCGGTCTGGACGTAGCCGGGGAGATAGAAATTGACGAGTCCGTCGGTGGCGCGGATCTGTACTTCTGGATCGTTATCGCGGGTAGCGAGGATGAGGGCGTCGAGGGCGCGGAGGTCGGTGAGCTGCTTGACGGCTTCCAGGCGGATATCGGTGCCGGGATCTTTGAGGAGTTCGGTGAGGCGGGGAATGGCGCCGCTGCCCTGCTTGCCGATTTCGCGGACGTCCTTCGGGCGGAGCGATTGGGCGTGCGCGGCGAAGGCGAGGAGGAAGGCGGCAAAATAGAAGCGCATATGTTAATGATAGGACGCGGGGCGGGTGCGGAAAGACGAGTTGAGATGCGAGCGAAGAACCAATCCGAGCCGCGACCATGACTCGCGCTTTGGCGAGCTAGGGAGCGGTGGCCATCTTCGGCGACCATCGCGCCCGAGCTCGCCAAAGAGCGAGTCATGGTCGCGGCTCCGATTGGCTCGTTAGCGGACGAATTCGAGTTCGACGCGGTTGGGGATCAGGCCGGCCTCGAAGCCCATGTCGAGGAGCTTCTGCGCGGCGACAGGGATGACGTCGCCGGCGTCGACGGTGTAGTGGTTGACGTACATGCCGACGAACTTCTGAGCGAGGTGCGGTTCCATGTCGCGAGCGAATTGCATGGCGTACTGCAGCGCTTCGTCGTGATTATCGAGCGCATACTGAATGCTCTCGCGCATCATGCGGCAGCATTCGCTTTTCACGTCGGCATCGAGCGAGCGGAGCAGAACGTTGCCGCCCAAGGGAAGCGGCAGGTCGTAGGTGGACTTGAACCAGCGGCCGAGATCGACGATCCGGTGGAAGCCTTCGCGATCGAAGGTCAACTGGGCTTCGTGAATGATCAGGCCGGCGTCGACGGTGCGTTCCTTGACGGCGTCGGTGATCTTGTCGAAACGAGTGACGACGGGTTCGAAGTCGGGCTGGTAAAGCTTGCAGGCGAGGTACGCGGTGGTCATGGTGCCCGGGATCGCGATGCGCTTGCCCTTAAGTTCCTCGGGTTCCATGGGACGGTTGGCGACGATCATGGGGCCGTAGCCATCGCCGATCGAGGATCCACTGGCCATCAATACGTACTTGTCGGCCACGTACGGGTAGGCGTGATAAGAGATGGCGCTGAGGTCGTACTCGCCAACCATCGCCTTGCGGTTCAGCGTCTCAATATCTTCCAGCACGTGCCGGAAGGTCACTCGCGAGGAGCGAACCTTTTTCGTCGCCAGGCCATAAAACATGAAGGCGTCGTCGGAATCCGGGCTGTGAGCGCTAACGATTTCCTGGGGAGCAACCGATGTCATAAGAGGGATAGATCTTTCAGTTTACACTACCGGAAGGAGGGTGCCTGTTACAGATGAAAGAGGAGGGAAGAAAAACGCGGAAGAAATAAGGAAAGGGCGGTCACCCGTTAAGGAGTCGGCCTCGGAGCACTGTTGGCGATCATCCGATTTGCACTTGACGCGCGATGCCCCATAAAGAACGGGGCGTTCGGTGAATCCGACCGTTCAGCACTACGATACTGCGTGGTCACTCCCCTGGATGAGGCCGCCCTCATCGTGATCCGGCTCTATATGTCACCTCCCGCCAATCCGGGTGGATCGACTAGAAAGACGTCATGTTCAAGAATCAAAACCGGCCTGATTCCACTTTTAGTTTGCTCCCGGCTGGTATTCTTGTCAAGAGTTCATTGGGTACTAGTCGAGACGCATTGTGCCCTAGAAAACCGGCTGCTATGTGGCGTAGTTTGTTTGGAAAAAAAGCCGTACCCCTGAGCGGCGCACCCGCCGTCCGGCGGCAGAAAAGCTATTCGGCGCAGAGTGGGTATGTGTACCAATATTTCTACGACGGAATGCGGCGGCTGGCGAGTGGGACGGAGTTCGTCTTCACCTTCAGCGCGGATCGGAGGACGTCCCACGCGGTGAGTGTCGTGGTGGGCGACGCAGCGATCGCGGCGTGGGAACAGGAGCACGCGCGCACGCTCTCTGGGAACGAGCGATACGCGATCGCCAAGATGGCGCTGTTTCAGGCATTCGACGAACGCACCACGCCCGAGCTGATGAAGCGGGACGTGCAGGTGCGTGCCGCCGATGTGGCGGGCATTCTCGAGACGCTCGGGCTGGAGTAGAGCTACGCGAGATCCGCGGGGCGGATCGGGAGTTGGCGGACGCGTTTGCCGGTGGCGGCGAAGATCGCATTGCAGACCGCGGGCGCGATGCCGGGCGTGCTGGCCTCGCCGATTCCACCCGACGCGTTCTGGCTGGCGACGATGTGTACTTCGACGTGCGGCATCTCGTCGATGCGGAGCACGTCGTACTGGTGGAAGTTGCTCTGCTGCACGCGTCCACGCTCGATGGTGATGCCACCTTTGAGCGCGGCGGCGAGTCCGAAGGCGATCCCGCTCTGGATCTGCTGTTCGAGGATCGCGGGATTGACGACGCGTCCGCAATCGACGGCGCAGACGACGCGGTGAACGCGGAGTTTGCCGTTGACGACCGACACCTCGGCGACCTGGGCGGTGTAGCTGCCGATGTTGTTAACGAGCGACACTCCGCGTCCATGGCCCGTGGGCATTGGCTTGCCCCATTCGGACTTCGACGCGGCGAGTTCGAGCACGCCGAGAAGGCGCGGCGACTTGCCGAGCAGTCGGCGGCGCACTTCGACGGGGTCCTTCTTGCCGGCGGCCGCCAACTCATCGAGGAAGCTCTCGGCGAAGAACGTGTTCTGCGAGTAGCCGACAGAACGCCAGTAGCTCACCGGGATGCCGGACTCGACGGCGTGATAGTCGACCAGCATGTGCGGGATTGCGTACTGCAGGTCCGCGACGCCTTCAACACCGGTGCGCGAGAGTCCGTTGCGCACGCCGCCGAACGGGGGACACGCGATGCGGCTGGTGAGCACGGCGGGCCAGCCGTCGGGATCGAGCGCGCCGGCGAAGCGTGTGTAGGATGCTGGGCGGTAGAGATCCTGCTGCAGATCGTCCTCGCGCGACCAGGTGAGCTTGACGGGTGCGCCGACGGCTTTAGAGACTTCGACGGCTTCGCCGATGTAATCGGCGCCGGCGCGACGGCCGAAGCCGCCGCCCATGTACAGCGTGTGGACTTCGACCGCCTCGGGCTTGAGCCCGGTGACGCGGACCGCGATGTCCTTGGCGGCGCTTTGGCCCTGTGTGGAGGCCCACACGGCGCAGTGGTCCGGCTTCACGTCGGCGGTGCAATTCAGCGGCTCCATGGGAGCGTGGGCGAGGAAGGGCACCTGATAAGAGGCTTCGATTTTGTGCGGCGCGGCGGCGAGCGCGGCTTCGGCATCTCCCTCTTTGCGGGCGACGGCTCCGGGCTGCGACATCTTCTCGATGAACGTCCGGGTGAGGAGAGGCGTGCTCATAGCGGCGACGGCGCCTTCGTCGAATTCGACGGCGAGCGCGCGGCGGCCCTGCATGGCGCTCCAGGTGTTATCGGCGACGACGGCCACGCCGTTCGAGATGCGGACGACTTGTTTGACGCCGGGGACGGCTTTGGCCTTGCTGTCGTCGAATGATTTGACTTTACCGCCGAAAACGGGGCACCGCGCGACGACGGCGTAGAGCATGCCGGGCAGGCGCACGTCGATGCCGAATTCGGCCGTGCCGTCGACTTTCGATGGGGTATCCAGGCGCTTGAGCGGCTTGCCGAGCAGGCGGTATTGCGACGGGTCTTTGAGCGCGGGACTGGCGGGCGGGGTGAGCTTCGACGCAGCGTCAGCGAGGCTGCCGTAGGTGAGGCGCGCGTTGGTGGCGGTGTTGACGACGGTGTTGTTTTCGGCGCGGCACTTTGCGGGATCGACGCCCCATTGCGCGGCGGCGGCCTGGACGAGCATTTCGCGCGCGGAAGCTCCGGCCTTGCGGAGCGAATCGTAAGACGTGCGGACGCTGGCGCTGCCGAAGACCCCCTGCATCGCGCCGTATTCGCGGCTCACGCCGGGGAATTCGGTGCGCACCTTCTTCCAATCGCACTCGAGATCTTCGGCGAGCAGCATAGAAAGCGAGGTGACGGTTCCTTGCCCCATTTCCGCTTTGTGGATGAAGAGGGTGACGGTGTCGTCCGTGCCGACGTGAACGAAGGCGTTGAGCTTGGATTGGGTGGCGGCATCGGCGGTGGAATCGCCGAGGCGGAAGCCGATCATCAGGCCGCTCGCAGCGGCGGCTCCGGCGCGCAGAAATCCGCGGCGACTGACGTTCTGAAGGGTGCTCACTTCGCACCTCCCTTGGGCAAATTGGCTTTCCGGCGGAGTTCGGCGGCGAGATGGACGGCCCGGCGGATGGATTGATAGGTGCCGCAGCGGCAGATGTTATTGCGCATGGCCTCGTCGATATCGGAGTCGGTCGGGTTGGCGGTCTTGGCAAGCAGCGCGGCAGCGGTCATGATCTGGCCGGACTGGCAGTAGCCGCACTGCGGCACGTCTTCCTGAATCCATGCCATCTGGATCGGGTTGGCGCGGTCGGGCGAGAGTCCCTCGATGGTGGTGACGGTCTTGCCGGCAACGGTGGAGACGGGCGTGACGCAGGCGCGCACCGGCTGGCCGTTGAGATGGACGGTGCAGGCGCCGCAGAGCGACATGCCGCATCCGAACTTCGTCCCGGTCATGCCGAGAGTGTCGCGGAGAACCCACAACAAGGGCATCGCGGGCGCGACGTCCACGGTTTGCGGTTTCCCATTTACAGTGAATTTGACTGCTGCCATTCCGAACCCTCCTCGAGTGCGACGGATTGGTTCGAGTATATCAATTGGATAACGGCTGCCCAGTACGGCCATATCGAAGCGTGAGTCGATTCGATCATCTATCGAGTACTTGTTCGAGGGTCGGGAGTCTTCCTAGGATTCGATGGTGGCTTGTGATAAAGTTTCAGCCACGGGAGAATGATCGTGGGTTTCAGGCCCGTAAATTACGCACAGATGAATTGCCTGGAGAGGGACCGGATCATCCTGGCATTCGCGCTTGCCGCGAACGAGCGGAATATCGCTGCCGGGGATCTGGAGGCGGCGGTTACCGAAGCGGAGCGCCGGGATGCGCAGCGGTCGGTCGACACGGCGAAGGGATACTGCTTTCAGCTGCGCGATCTGGTGCTGAAGCACTGCGAACAGCACGGGTGCTAGCTGAATTAATCCGAGCCGCTCGGCACGTAGTTGACCTTACTTCGTGACTGCCGCCGGGCAGGTGGTGCCTACCAGCAGCGAGCGCATATCGAGCGGGCGATTGCTGCCGTCTCCCCAACGGATTTCCAGCTTGTACTTCATGTTGTTTCCATTGGCCAGCTTCATCGCCATCGTGGCGCCGCTGCGTGGCAGCCATGTGAGTCCTTCGCCGGGCTCGGTATCGAAGAGCCATTCGAAGATCGCCCACGGTCCGGACGCGAGGATCAGCCGCTGCGGCTGTGGATCGCCTTCGAAAGTGCCGAGGATTTGCAGCGCCTGCGAACGTGTAGGATCCCAGTTGATGGGCTGCATATCCTGACGGTCCGGCGAGAGCGTGACCTTCTGCCCGTCAATCGAAATCTCCAACTGTTTCAGGTTATTGAAGCGGATGGCACGCCCCAGCAGTCGCACGCCGCCCGGTCCGCGGCCCGCGCCGAAGAGCAGATGACTCCAGTTATTGAGCGCGCTGAAGAAGTGTACGAATCCAGGCGAGAGCTTGTAGCGCGGGCGCGATTTCAACGTGCAGCCGGTGTCCTGGCAGTCCAGACTGTCAGCGAGATAGTTCTTGTAGAAGGTCCACATCTCGCCGGTCTCCGGCGCGAGAATGCGCTGCACGTCGGCCTGTGATGCCGATTGCTGCGCGCGCGGCGCAAACGGCAACTGGCGAGCGAGGCGTCCGAACGTGTTGCACAGATCCTTCGCGACACCGTTGATCGCTTCGTCGTTCTGCTTGTTGAGCAGCGGATCGATTTGCGTGATGGGCTTGAGCAGAATCGCTTTGACAACCTGGTCCGTCTCACCCTTGAAGGTCGCCGAGCGGGCGATCCCATCGACGCTATCCTTGGCGGCGAGCGCGGCATTGCGGACATCCTGCGCGTCCTGATCGTGCGCCGGTCCGTTGCTGCCGGCCGCTTTGGAGAGTCGATTCTTGAGCTGATCGAGCTGCTTCAGGTATTCCGCGGAAGGCTGGAAATCGTCGACCGCCGGGACGGCGGATTTCGCGGGCTGGAAGACCGGCTTCATCGCCTCGATCGCTCCGGTGTGTTCTGAGGCGAGCGCGATCAGGTTCAGGAGGATCGAGCGCGGTCCGGACATTTTCTCCAGCTTGGCTGCGGCGTCTTCCAGGCTCGCGTAGGTCTTCACACTCGCGGCGGCCAGATAGTCGCGCCATGCCTGCGCGTACTCGCCGACGTAGCGGGTGCGGAAGGTGGCGGCAAGAGTGGAGAGTTCCTCGGGCGTGAGGTCCTTCGATTCGCCGAGCACCCAGGCGTCGGCCTTGAGCGATTGTTCGGGATGCGCGAGAAGGTCCTGCATCTTCGCCCAGCCCTGGCGGGTGAACCAGCCGGGGACAACTTTCGCGTCGCTGACCGCGTCGTTGGGGAAGCGCTTGTTGTAATCAACCGGCTCGACGCCGCGGCCGGCCTGATCGAGCAGGGTGCGGTAGCGATCGTTGAGATTGAGCGAGCGAATGTAATCCTGCGCGGCGGGGATGACGCCCTGCGGCGCCTGGAAAACGCAGGCGCTCTGCGCATCGCGCACAGGCAGCAGATTACCGTAGGTGCGGAACTGCGCGGCGGCGAGTTGTTCGGCGGCGGGCGTGGCGCGCGGTCCGGCGGCGGTTCGCCAGTAATCTCCAAGCTCCTGAGAGAGGAAACTTCCGTCGCCCTTCTCGGGATGCGTGGTCATCATCATGTACGCTTTGAGCAGCGCGAAATCGCCGGAGTGATCGCCGGTCTTACTGCGGATCTGCGCGAGTTGGTCCGTCATCTTGCGGGCCACCGATTCAAGCACCTGACTGCGCATCGCGGTGCAATAGGCCGTCTGCGCGGGCGCGACCAGCGCATCGCCGTGATACAGTCCCCAGCGCATGCCGAGCGGCGTGCTTTCGCGATACTCCATCAGGCGATCGAGCGGCTGCCGCATTACATCCAGGCGCTGCAGAATATCGCCTTGCGTATTGGGCGCGAGTCCGTGGGCGGCGGTAACGAGAGCGCGCTCCAGGCTGCGATTGCGGACGTAGGACCACGTCATGCCGAAGAAAAGAACGAGCGCGGCGAACAGGCCGATGGCGAAGATCAGGGCGCGCACACGATCGGTCCGCGTGCTGGCGGCGCTGATACTCTGCGCTGCGCGATCCTGCAAAAGCACCTGCTGGAACAGCGGCTCGGCGAAGAGCCACTGGGTAATTTCGCGGGACTGCGGGCCGCCCATCGCGGCCTTGGCGGCGGCCAACTGCCGGCGCACCTGCTCGGCGCTGAGCAGCGTGGTGGCATGCAGAGAATCGGAGGCTTGCGATTCGTCTTCGGCGAGCGCGGGGTCGGCCATCTGGCTGGCCTCCGCCATCGTGCGGCGCGTGCCGGTGAAATAAAAGCCGCGCAGGAAGGGCGCGACCTGTAACTGGCTCGGCTTGGCGACATCGACGACGAACTGGACGAGCTGCTTCTGAAGCTTCTGGAATTCGCGCGGGAACTGATATTGCTGGGCGGCGCGCAGGCGGTCCTGTTCGCGCGGCAGGAGCGGCACGCGGCTATCGCAGAGAGAGTACGAGATCTGCGCGAAGTGCTCGTTGATCAGGCGCGCGGTCTCTTCGGCGTACACGCCGGGTCCCGCGGGATTGAACGGGCGCACGGTGGCGCCGATGGACTGCGCGCAATCCTTCTGCGAGAGATTGGCGACGAACTCGGGGAATCCGGCGAGCGTGTCCAGGTTAGTGAAGACGGTGTAGACGGGCAACTGGACGCCAAGTGCGGCAGCCACATTGATCAGGCACTGATTCCACGGACGCGCGGCGGCGGTGAGTTCGTCGGGCGTCTGCGGATCGATCAGGATATCTTTCTTGAGGCAGAGAATGATGCCGCGGGGAGGATGCTGTTTGCCGAACGCGCCGGAGAGTCCACGAGGTGAGAGGCGCTTGACGATGTTGGCCAGCGTCTTCCCGTCGGACGCCATGAAGGCGGGCACTTCGACCCACAGCGTGCCGCGCCCCAGCCAGATGTTGACGGTCTTTGAGGGGACGACCTCGCTACCCTGATAGACCTGCCCGGCGAGCAGTTCGGGATCGAGGCCGGAGTGCAAAACGAGATTCGTCTTGCCGGATTTTTCGGGGCCGATCAGAAGGAAAGCGGGCAGGCTGGAAAGCGCAACGCCGTTCATGCGCGGGGAGAGCTTGAGGCGCTCCTCCGCTTCGCGAAACATTCCCTGGATGGGGTCGGGGCCGCCCGATGCCGGGGCCGGAGCGCCACCGCCGGCGGGCGCGGTCTTGTTCGCACGGCGGCTGCGCAGCCAAAGCCAGAACGCCGCCCCCACTGCCATCACGAAGACCACCACGGCGGGGATTACGAAGAACGGGTTTGAGGTCA
>JAOAPT010000937.1 GCA_025463045.1 Candidatus Solibacter sp. | reverse complement strand
ACCGAACTCCTGCTCGAAGTGCGCCGCTCCTCCGTGCGCGGCAACTTCACGCCGGATTGCGTGATGCACCGTCAAGCCGTCCGCCTGGAAGCAGGGAGCGGTCAACCGGTGGTGATTCGGCCTACGGCGCGGATCGAGGCACCTCAATATATGACATACTGCCTGCTGCGCAATCCGGCAGTCAGCGTTCACACCAGCGACTTTCGAATAACTGGTGTACTTAGCCTGTCGCAATCGATGAACAAGGCCGTGGCGAAAGGGGCAAGGCAGGAGCCGCCTGCGGACAGCGGGATCGATTCCTTCGAGTTCTGGCTGCCCTCGCGCCGGCCGGGAGGGCAGAATCTCGCGATGACGCTTGATCCCGCCATCGACGCTTTTGGCCCGGAGAATGTGCAGAACGGCATGGCGCGCCCCACCACCCGGCCCAACGCGTGGGTGGCCGCCGCCGAGGACCAGAATCCCTGTCTCTCGCTCCGCTGGGCCGCGCCGAAGAACATCCGGCGAATCGAGCTTTCGTTCGATACGGATTTCGATCACCCGATGGAATCCGTCCTCA
This sequence comes from Candidatus Solibacter sp., assembly GCA_025463045.1. GTDB lineage: Bacteria > Acidobacteriota > Terriglobia > Bryobacterales > Bryobacteraceae > Solibacter. The sequence continues at coordinate 4,582 of JAOAPT010000937.1, read as the reverse complement.
TGGGCCATCCCGAACGCGAGATCCCATTCTGCGTGAAGCGCTACCGCATCAGGAACGACACAGGTCAGGTGATCTTCGAGTCGGCGGAGAATCATCAGACCCGCAACCATGTCGTGTTGGCGGAACCCGTCCGCACGGCGGAAATCCAGATCGAGATACTCGAAACCCGTTCCGCTCCGGCGGCTGTGTTCGAAGTGAGGTGTTATGAGGATTGAAATGCTCGCGCTGTGGATGCTCACCGCGCCCGTGTTGGCCGCCCAGCCTCTCACAGCGACGTACCCGCCGCCCGGCTATACGCTGAAGTGGTCGGACACGTTCCAGGGCGCGTCGCTCGATGAATCGAAATGGATGTACCGTACCGACGCCAAAGCGGACAGCTCGCAGCGCCCGCAGAATGTGTCCGTCGAGAACGGTTCGCTGGTCATTCACCTGAAGCGGGAAAACGATCGTGGAAAGACGTATACCGGCGGCGGCATCATCAGCCGGGAGCGGTTTCGCTACGGCTACTACGAAGCCCGGGCGAAGATGCACGGCGGTGCCGGATGGCATCAGTCCGTTTGGGCGATGGCCGCGACCGATGGCACGACCACCTATCCGTCGAACATGCGCACCGAAATCGACGGCATGGAATTCGATTCCGACAGCCCGATGCTGGGTCACATGGGGCTGATCAAATGGGTCGGCCCGGGCCAGAGTAAGAGCCTCACGTGCACACCGGGCGTATACCAGGCGCCCCTGACCTTCGACGCCACGGCCGACTTCCACACTTACGGCTTCGAATGGACCGAGAAGAATATCCGATACTTCCTGGACGGCAAGCTCCGCTGCGTGCTGGACTATCCGCCCTCGGAGGGCGAGCACGACGCGATCAACTTCTGGCTCACTGCCATCGGTTACTCACAGCCCGGCGGGCGGAAGGTGGAGATCGATAATGCCAAACTTCCGGGCGCGATGGTTGTGGATCATGCCGCTTTTTACGAGAAATCCAACGAACCAATCACGCTCAGCAGCGGCGATACCAAACTCACCATCGCTCGTTCGCCAGTGCGGATCGGTGTGGAACGGCGCGGAACTCCGAGCGCCGGCGCTCACCCGGAGAGCGGATTGCTGCTCGGTAACCCAGACAATCTGGAACCGGCCAGTATCGAGGGCGAAGCGTTCGACGCGGAGGGGCACCGCGTGCTCACCGTCCGCACTCCTTCCGGAAAACAGGCGCGCGTCACGGTGACGATGACGCCGAACCAGGTGGATTTCGTGGTGCGCCCGGACCAACCGCAGGCGGTGCTGATGCGTCTCGCGCCCGCTTCTCCCGGCTACGGCCTGGGAGACCATGCGGCGGCCGGCCGGGCCGAATACGACACCGATATCACGGGCTACTCCAACGATCACTTTTTAACCGGAAGCAGTTTCACCCGGATCGGGTCTAACTTCGCGATCTATCCGAAGCAGAACTTCGCGTTTCTGGTGTGGGATCCCGCGGCCAAAATCGTCCGCAGCACCGCCGCCGAATGCGCGCAGGGTTCGCGGCGCGTGGAGAGCGAGGTCCGTTTCACCATCTTCACGGGCACTCCGCGCGAGATCTATCGCCAATTTCTGGAATCGCGCAATCAGTATGGATATCCCGTGCTCAAGCCGAAGTACGAGTTCTTCGGGGTGGGATGGGAGGCCTTCGGCGCGCTGGCCTGGGATACCAATGAGAAGACCGTCACCGAAAATGTTAACCACTACCTCACTGACGGTTATCCGCTGGCATGGATGGTGGTAGGCTCCGGATTCTGGCCGGCGGAGGACAAACGGTTTCACGAGACAACCAGTTTCGGAATGTATGACAAGGAGCGGTATCCAGACCCGCGCCGCTTCATCGCCAACTTTCACGCCAAGGGCCTGAAGTTCTTTCAAGGACTGCGCACCACCTTCATCACCGACGGCCCGTTCAGCGAAGAGGGCGTCAAGAAGGATTACTTCATTCAAGAAGATGGCCGCCCCAAAGTCTTTACGTTCGGGTGGCCCAAGAGCCCGATCTATTTCCTGGATTTTCTAAAGCCCCAAGCCGTCACCTGGTATGCCGATCTGGTGCGTAAATGGAACGCGTACGGCGTCGATGGCTACAAGGAAGATGTTTACGGCTATGGCAAATACCCGCTGCGCGACGATAAGCTCGACCCCATCAACCTCGCTCTGATGCGCGAGGGCAACTACATCATGGGCCGCAATGCCTATCTCATGTCCGCCTCCGATCTTCATCGCATCAACGATTTCAACTACGACCAGAATCAGGATCGCGGGCCCGTCAATTCGCTGGCAATCGCTTACTCGGGCTTTCCGCTGGTCTATCCCGATATTGTCGGAGGAACCTTCGGGGAAGGGCATTTCGATTTGAAGGTCACCCCCAAAATGCGTACTTATATGATGCGCAACGCGCAGTGGGCGTCTCTTCACCCCTCGATGAGCATGGGGCAGGGACCGTGGACCTTCGGCGATCCGCAGGTGGAGAAGGTGATGCTGGCGGCCGCCCGGCTGCACGACCGCCTCCAGCCGTACATCTACAACCAGGCGATTCGCTTCTACACGGAAGGGTATCCGGCGACGATGACTCCGCTGACACTCGCCTTCCCCGAAGACCCAGCCGTCTATGGCCGGGAAAATCAGTCGATCCGCGGTTACGAATGGATGATCGGCGATGCGCTGCTTGCCACGCCGTTATACGGCAACGATTACGAAACCACCAACACGCGTGACGTCTATCTTCCGCGCGGCGCCTGGATCGACTACGACTCAGGAACTCGCTATGAAGGTCCGCGCATGCTGCGTGATTTCGCTCTTCCCCCCGGAAAGACTCCGCTGTTTGTGGGAGGCAACGGAATCGTCGTCGAGAAGCGTGGGGCCGCGCTGGTGGCGCGCGTCTATCCGATAACACAGCAGGCCGAGATGGTCTTCACCCATCCGGACGGCATTTCGCGGAGTACGATCCGGGTCGCGGTCGCCGATTGGAAGAACGCCCGCGTGGCCGATTCAAACGGTCGCGCGCAATCGGCATCCTGGGAGCGTCACGCCCTGGAGTTCGTCATCCTGCCGGGCGGGAGTTATGAGCTCCACTAAGTCTATCGTGCCGTTGTCTAGCCAGGAAGTCCCCAAGCCATCGTCGATGCGATGGTGGGTCGCGGCGCTGTTGTTTAGCTCCACCGTGATCAATTATATGGACCGCCAGAACCTCTCGATTCTGGCGCGCACGATTCAAAACGACCTCCACATTACGGATATCCAGTACAGCTATATTGTGCAGGCCTTCCTGCTTGCGTACACCTTGACGTACATCGTCGCGGGCCGTTTGACGGACTGGCTGGGCACCCGGGTGAGCATGGCCGCGTTCGTCGCCTGGTGGTCCATCGCGGATATGCTGACCTCGTTGAGCCGGTCCGCGCTTTCCCTGGGATGCTTCCGTTTCCTGCTTGGCATCGGAGAGCCGGGCAACTATACGGCCGCGCCGAAAGCAGTGTCGGAGTGGTTCCCGCCGAAAGAACGCGGCCTGATCATCGGCATCTATACGGCTGGAGCCACGCTGGGCGCTACGATCGCACCCCCGCTGGTCGCACTGGTCGCGAGCCGGTTCGGCTGGCGCTACGCGTTCGTATGCACCGGTAGTCTCGGACTCATCTGGCTGATACCCTGGCTGCTGGTTTATCGCACGCCGAAGGAATCCGCCACGGCCAGCGACGAGCGGCCGCAACAGCAGGGCAGCCCGTGGCGAGAAATTCTGAAGCGGCGCGAGACCTGGCTGCTCCTCTTCGCCCGCCTGCTTACGGACCCGGTCTGGTATTTTCTGCTGTTTTGGTTTCCGAAATATTTGAATGATTCCCGGCATCTGTCGCTGGCTCAGACGGGACGAATCGCCTGGGTTGTGTATCTCGCGGCGGATCTTGGATGCCTCTGCGCCGGGTATTTCTCCGGCGTCCTGATTCGGAGGGGATTCTCGCCGCCGTCCAGCCGGTTACGCCTGATGGCCGTGTCCGCCGCACTGTTGCCGCTGAGCCCGCTGGTAGCATTCGCACCCTCGGCGCTGCTGGCGGTTCTCTTCGCCGGCATTGCGGCTTTCGGGCACCTGTCCTGGCAGACATCCCTGAGCACGTTGATTGTCGACCTGTATCCGAAGCGGCTGATGGGCACGGCCTTCGGATTAGTGGCGGCGGGCAGCGGGCTGGGCGGCATGCTTTCGACAAATCTGGTAGGCCACGTGGTAACCAGTTTCTCCTACACGCCGCTCTTCATCGCGATGGGAATCCTGCACCCGCTGGCGTGGCTGCTCATCCGGCATATCAGGACGAGGCCGGTCGATGGAACGTTATGAAAGAACTACCTCGTCGCGGTGAACGTTGCCCATGACAGGGATTCGACCCAAACACCGATTCTTGCTGACATGCCGTTCAATGGACGCATGCGCAAGATAGTGATGACTGCCGAGCGCAACGGCTACTTCTTCGTTCTCGACCGCGTCACGGGCGACCATCTGATCACGGGCAAGGCCTGCATCATAACTGGGCACTTGGCCTCGAAGAAAAGGGGTGGCCGAAGCGTGACCCCCGCC
>JAOAPT010000879.1 GCA_025463045.1 Candidatus Solibacter sp. | reverse complement strand
CGGAGTTCGCGCACGAAGAAGTTATGAATGACATCGCGGGAGTGCATGATGAGCTTGATGGGCTTGCCGGCGGGGATTTTGAGGGAGGCGCTGACGAGGTCGTCTTTCGCGGCGGGGTCGTGCGGATCGAGGCCGAAGGGATTGCCGGCGGAGTCGTTGACGAACTTGAGGTCGGTGTGGCCGAACTTGCCGTCTGCTCCGGGATAACGGAAGCTCCAGGCGAATTGTTTGCTGAGAACTTAGATGGGGATGGCGTCGGCTGGGGGCTCGTCGAAGTGGACGTTGGCCCAGATTTTGGTGCCCATGAGGACGAGGCCGAGGAAGAGGAGAGCGGTGGCGGAGGTCCAGACGGTTTCGAGGCGGTTGTTGCCGTGGTTGTAGGTGGCGCGGCGGCCGTCGTCGCGGTACCGGATTATGGCGTAGCCGAGGGCGAATTGGGCGAGGACGAAGATGATGCCGGTGACGATGAGCGTGCGCATGAACTGTTCGTCGTAGGCGATGCCGTGGGCGTTGATGGGCGGTGGGAACCACCACGTCTTCGCCGCGAAGAAATACGCGATTACGGCAGTCAAGATCCAAACGACGGGAGCAAGAAGCATCCGCCCTCCTCTACGTGGTCCCAGAATACAGGCCTGAGAATCTAAGGTGAGCAGTACACTATCACAGTCGTATGCGGGGTGCAAGCGGGGGGCAGCCACGGATAGCCACTGATTGCCACTGACAGAGGGTCAGGAAATGGAGGCGACGGGGGATGGGGGAGGGGCAAGAACGCAAGAAAAACGTTCGACGCCGATGAACGCCGATGAACGCCGACAAAAAAAAAGAGGGGATTAGGGTCAAAGTGGTCTAGGCTGGCGGGAGTGAAAAAGAGAATGGGCCACGGATGATTAGTGATGGACACGGATAAAGAAAGAAGAGACAAAAAAGACGCTATACTCCTTTTCGTGCGGGGATGGTGGATTATGGCGGCGGGGGCGGCGGTGCTGGTGTGGCAACTGCTGCTGCCGGGGTTTACGGGGATTGCGAACAACGGGGATTTCGGGAAGGTGTGCGCGTGGTTGTCGCTGGCACCGAAGGGTGGGGAGACGAACTTTGTGTACTTCCAGCCGGTGTATGAGCGGCGCGGGGCGAACTATTGGAACTCGCCGTATCACTCGTCGGAGACGGCGCTCGCCTGGGTGGCGACGCGAGTTGCGGGGGTGACGGACGAGTTCGATATCCGGTGGCTGGGTGGGGTGCATGCGGTGTTGTGGCTGGCGGCGCTAGGGGTGCTGCTGGCGGGGTTGCGGGGGCGAGCGGCGGCGATCGCGATTTTGCCGGTCGTGATGTTCACCGATGTTTGCTACGCGGCATACTTCAATTCGTTCTACATGGACGCGGCGGCGTTGTGCGGGCTGCTGTTGATGACGGCGATAGCGGTGTGGATGGGGGAGCGTCCGCGGACGGGGCAGGTGATTTTGTTTTCGGCGGCGGCGGTGTTGTTCGCGACGTCGAAAGGGCAGCACGCAATTTGGGCTGTGCTGCCCGCGCTGTGGCTGATGGCGCGAGTACGGACGCGGGCGGCGTGGGTGGGCGCGACCGTGGTGCTCGCCGCGGGCGGGTGGATGATCGCGGCGAGCGACCGGACGTACCGGGCGCAGGCGATTTTCAACGTGGCGTTTTTTCGGCTGGGTCCGCGGGGAGCGGACCTGACGGAGTTGGGAGTGCGCCCGGAGGAGTTGCGATATCGCGGGATGCACTCGTATACGGCGGGCGCTCCGGTGACGGATCGCGAGTGGGCGGAGAAATTTTATGCGCGGACGGGATTCGCACGGCTGGCGCGGTGGTACGCGCGGCATCCGGCGAGTACGGCGCGGATTCTGTGGGCGACGCTGGCGGAGGGCGGGCCGGAGATGCGTCCGGTGAATCTGGGGAATTATCGGGTGGAGGACGGACACGCGGCGGGGGCTCGGACGGAGCGATTCGCGCTGTGGAGCGATTTACGGTCGCGGCTGCTGGCGCGGTGGCCGTGGCATATGGTGGTCTGGTACGGGGTGTTCGTCGCGGCGTGTGTGGCGGTCAGATCGTGGGTGGGCCTGGGGGTTGCGCTGCTGGGGGCAGGCGAGTTCGCGGCGGCGGGTTTGGGTGACTCGCTGGATGCGGGGCGGCACCTGTTTTTATTTCATGCGGCGACGGATTTGACGTTGTGCTTCGCGGCGGCGTGGGCGATTCAGAGGGCGATGCGCCACAAGCCGTAGGCGGTGAAGATCGCGATGCAGGGAGTCCACAGGCGCGTCAGGCGCGCCGGATTCCAAAATGCGGCAGCGATCAGCAGGACGGCGAGCGGACTGAGGGCGTGATAGTGGAGGGCCGCACCGATGTTGCCTTTGGCGAGGGCGAAGACGGCGTGGGTGAGTCCGCAGAGCGGACAGGCGCGTCCGGTGATCCAACGAAAGGCGCAGAGCGGGAGATCGGGCGGCGTGAACGTCCAGAGCACGGCGAAGGCGGCGGCGATGGCGGCTACACGGAGGATTACGCCGCGCGCGGTCATACGATGCGGTCTGGGGTGGCCGGGTCGAAGCCGACGAGTTCGCTGTAGGCGATCGTGATGGCGGCGATAGTCACCGGGATGGAGACCAGGAGGCCGACGCCACAGCAGAGGAGACCGAGGAGATTCACCAGGATCATGAGGATGAGGAACATGGTGAAGCCGAAGTAGTCGTTGCGGACGACGGCGTGGCTGGCTTGCATGGCGGGCCAGAAATCCATGCGCTTATCGACGATGAAGAGGTAGGTGAATTTGTACATCGCGACGACGACGAAGCCGGGGATGATGCAGAGGAGGAATCCGGCGAAGCTGAACAGGCCGATGACGAGGGAGGCGACGAGGGTGGGGATGAAGAAGTTGAAGCCCTTGAAGAGATCGGCGAATTCGGCATTGCGGCCGAGTATTCTTTTCATGCAGTAGATGTGAAAGCCGGCGATGAGCGGGCCCTGGAGAATCATGGGCACTGCACCGTTGAGGACGCTGAAGACGAGCGCGATGAGGACGTAATTGCCGAGGTCGGCTTTAACGAGATCCCAGCCGGCGCCGATCCAGGCTCCGGGACGCGCGGTGATCCCGGCGGGCGCCACGTAGACGGGGGCGATGGGCGCTGGTCCGGCGGGCGCGGAAAGAGACTGCCCGCAGTTCGGGCAGAACTGAACGTCTGAGGTTACCTGGGTGCCGCAGCTGTGACAGAACATGTATGAGCTCCGCTTTGCAGGGCATCATAACACTGCGCGGGTGGCCGCGGAATGGACAGGCCCCGGGGACCTGTCCTACAAAACCGCGGGGAGGGATAGGCCGGCTTTGGCGAGGGCCCGCTGCATGAGTCCGACGGCGTGGATATCGGGAACGCCGCGCGCGATGGAGATTTCGGAGACGAGCATGTGGCGTGCGCGGTCAAGCATCTTTTTTTCGCGGAAGGAAAGCGGTTTGTCGACATGCAATTGGAGGAGGACTTTGAAGACCTCCGCGGCTTTTAGAAGATCGCCGCTTTGCATTTTGTCGGTGTTCTCTTTGAAGCGCACCTTCCAATCCGGATTGAGCGGGCACCAGCCGGTCGCGAGGTAAGAGAGAATACGGGAAATTTCGCGATCTTTGGTGACGCGCCGGAGTCCGATGTTCGCGGCATTGGAGAAAGGCACCAAAACGGTCATACTGCTACAACCGAAGCGGAGCAGATAGAACTTCTCGAATGCTGAACCAAAGGAGCGGGTGCTGATGTTCTCGATGGTGCCAACGCCTTGGTTGGGATAAACGACTTTGTCGCCGATCTGAAAGTTCATCATCTACGGGGTCCCCCACAAACCACCGCTGTCAAGTGTTACCCGGAGTGAATGGTAACGACAGTAAATACTACGCCGGTCGCGCTCGTCTGTCAAGTGGGAGTAGCGAGAAATACGGTAGTTGGTGTGGGATTAATTCGGTGTGAAGGGGGAGGAGAGAGGGAACACTACGACAGCAATACACCAGTGAGTGGTGTATTCGGGTGCGGCGGCCTGCGAAGGGCGGGTTTACTCTTCGGCGGCTGCGACCTCGCTTTCTTCGTCCGCGGTGAAACCGCGTTCGGCCAAGAGCAGGCGTCGCAGGGTACGAAGATCATTTAAGATGCGGCGGCTGCTGGTGATATGGAGATTGAGTTTGGCGAGATTGTAGGAAACCAGGAGGAGAGCTTCTTTGCGGCGGTCCGCACGATCTTTTTCGGCTGCCGCAACTTCTTCTTCAACGTCGCGGCGAGCCTCGTCGAGGGCTTCCGCCAGCATGCGAACGTACTCGTGCGACCCTTCAATGTTGTCAAACGGCGTTTCGGTCTTGTCGCTCACTGAATCGCCTTTCCGACCGCCTGCCTGGTGCGGGTGGCCCTGCTGACTATAAATTAATAGTTCCTCATTCTCGCACAAATGCAACGCGACTGAAACCGTGAAATGGGGCCGAAATCACGTCCGATTGGCAGCCGGGTAACGACACGTTCAAACGATGTATGGGTGGTACCCTGTGTGTCATTGCGAACAAAAGCTGCTGCGCCAGCGCCAGTTCGGCACGTGGGCGCACTCGACGGTCTGCGTGGAGTTGCCATCTTGATGGTCTTGATGGTTCATCTGGTGTTGTACGGCGTCGTCCCGAACCATCCGAGACTCATGGTCTATCTGCGTTCCCTAATGTGGTCGGGGTGGAGCGGCGTCGACCTCTTCTTCGTGTTGTCCGGGTTCCTGATTACCGGAATACTGCTGGATTCCCGATCATCGACCAATTACTTCAAATCCTTCTACATGCGACGGGTACTCCGTATATTTCCACTGTACTATTTCGCTGTAATCACGACGGCGATTGCGACTCCGCTACTGTTCACCACGCACCCGTTCTTAAGGGATTTTTATCCTAGCAAGCTGGGATGGCTATCGTATTTTTTCTACTATCACAATTGGTGGATACCGCTCAAGGAGCATCAAGCCAGAATATTAGGCCCTTTGTGGAGTCTCGGCGTCGAAGAGCAGTTCTATCTTCTCTGGCCCGCATGTGTCTGGCTAACACCGTCCAGATATCTGAAGTGGGTTTGTCTCAGCGGGATTTCGGTCGCTCTCGTTGCCCGCTACGCCTGGGCGGCGCCATCCGGAACCGCGGAGATCATCCTGACCAGTACTCTCACACGCTTGGACACACTGCTCGCGGGCGGCTTTATGGCGATCGCGATGCGCGATAAGGGGCCGCTGAGCAAAGTCAAGAAATACAGTCTGCCGGTGTTCACGGTAGCTACTGTGGGCATCGGTTTGATTGCGGTGGTCGGACACGAGGCGTGGAGCAGGGGACATTATACGCAGACGATCGGGTTCACACTCTATGCTGCTGCTTATGCCTGCATTGTGTTGTGGGGCGCGCTGCAGAATGGCACCGGGAGTTTGCTGGATCGTTTTCTGAACGTACCGGTTTTGCGAATGTTTGGAAAGTATAGCTATGGCGTGTATGTGTATCACGGGCCAATCCTGTTGTACTGGCGCACGAGATTCATCAAGCAAGCCTGGTACGGCGAGTCGTTGGGCATATCACTTCTCGTGTGCGGTTTCTTGATTAGTGCGAGCTTGGCGGTTGCAATGGTTAGCTATAAGATACTCGAGAACCCGTTCCTGCGCCTGAAGGATCGCTTTGAAGTGCGACAGGCCAGCGCTAAGCCTGGAGGACAGGCGGCCGGGTTGTAGTCCACGAGCGGCTAGCCCCGGGGCTAAGGGGCAATATCGGCAAGTAGCAAGGGTCGGTTTGAGCCTGCAGTATATGTATAGCCGAGATGTCTACTCCGCACGCAGAGCAGCCGAGGGATCCAGAGCCGCCGCGCGCCGTGCCGGAATCCATGTCGCCAGTGCCGCAATCAAGAAGAACAAAACCGCCATGACGCCGAATGTGACGGGGTCCGTGGGCTTTATGCCGACCAGCATACTGGTCATCGCGCGCGTCAACAGGACTGCCACGAGCGAACCCGCAGCGATCCCTGCGACGCTCAGCCGCAAGCCGTAACCAACCATTAGGACGAAAATCCCCCCGGGCGCCGCCCCGAGCGCCATCCGCACACCAATCTCGGCCGTACGCTGGCGGACCACGGTGGACAGCACGCCATACAGCCCTACGCCCGCCAACAACGCCGCAATGCCCGCGAATGCCGCAATCAGAAACAGCGAGAAGCGCGTGCCAGTCTGCGCCCGCTCCACAATCCAATCCATGTCCTGCACGTCCGTTACCAAGAGGCTCCGGTCGAAGCGCGCCATCGTGGCCCGAACAACTGCGACGTACTTCGCAGGGTTGCCCCGGGTGCGGACAGCCCACGCTTGCACCGCCCTATGGTTCATATACCCGTCGGCGAGATACATCTGTTCGCGTCCGGGCTCTGCCAGTGACGTGAGCCGCTGGTGACCAACCACGCCCACAATCTCGTACCACTCGTTTTGCGGAGTGTTGATGCGGCTCAGGATTCTTTGCCCCACAGCGCTGCCGTTGGGAAACGCCTTCGCTGCGAACGCCTGGTCGATGATGATGTGCCTCAATTGAGGCTTGTTGTCGGACTCGTCGAACGCGCGGCCTGCAATTAAGGGTGTTCGCATCGTCTCGAAATACCCGGGAAGCACGACCTGCAGATCCGCCGACTGAAACTTGCTGGTATCGTTCACTGCATCCTCCAGGCCCCAGCGATTGGAAAAAAATGATCCG
>JAOAPT010000872.1 GCA_025463045.1 Candidatus Solibacter sp. | reverse complement strand
GCGTGGGCAAGCTCTCCGACCTGGAGAACCAGCAGACGAACCGGGAACTGCAGAAGGAACTGGCGTCCGAGAGGGCGGACGACGACCGGATTCGGGATAAGCTCAAGATGCTGCACGCCGCTACTGTGAAGATGAAGGTGGCGAAGCACGATCCGTTCACGTGCCCTCACTGCAGCGCCCATTTCGAAAAAGAGTTGAAGTTCTGCGGCGAGTGCGGCAAGCCGATGAAGGCGGTCAACGTATGACGCTGGCGAAAGCACCGAGGCTCGCAAACGCAGCGAGGCTCGCAACTGCGAGGCTCGCAACTGCGAGGACCTTTATCGGATTACTGCTGGCGGCGCAGGCGTACGCCGCGGTCACCGGGACGGTGACGAATCAGAGCACGGGCAAGCCGCAGGCGGGCGCGACCGTGGCACTGTATCGTCTCGCGACGCGGACGGGGCCCGAACTAATCGCTCAGGCGAAGAGCGATGCGCAGGGCAACTTCACGATCAATCAAACGCCGCAGGGTCCGCACCTGATCCGCACGGCCTTCGATGGGGTCACATACAATCACATGCTGCCTCCGGGAACTCCGACGACGGGGATTCCGCTCGAGGTTTACAACGCGAGCACGGAACAGGGCGGGGCGAAAGTCGCGAAGCACATGATCCTGTTCGAACCTTCCCCGGGTCAGGTACAGGTGAACGAGACATACCTGTTCACGAACCAGGGCAAGACCGCGTGGAACGATCCGGGCGGCGGCACGCTGAAGTTCTTTCTGCCGGCGGGCGCGAGCAAGCCGGATGTGAGGGCGGCTGCGCCGGGCGGAATGCCGCTGGGCGCTCCGGTGAACAAGACAAGCCAACCGGATGTGTTCGCGGTGGACTTCGCGATCAAGCCCGGCGATACGCGCATCGACATCACGTACACCGCGCCGTACACGGAGGGCGCGGAGTACGCAGGCAGGGTGGTCAGCAAGGACGAGAACACGTACCTGATTGTGCCGAACGGCGTCACGCTGGCCGGGACAGGGCTGAACGATCTCGGCACCGAGCCGCGCACACAGGCGCATATTTACGGGCTGACGGCGAACGCCTACAAGGTGAAGATGACGGGCTCGGTAGCGGCGGCTCCGGCGGCACCGGCGGCGGCCGAAGCACGGGGCGACGCGGCGGGCGGCGAAGATTCAGGACCGCGGATCGAGCAGATCATGCCGCGGGTGAACAGCAAGACGATCCCGATCATGGCGGCCGCGCTCGGCATCCTGGCGCTGGGGTTTGCGCTGTTGTACCGTGCGCAGACGACGGGCGCACAGGAGACGCATGAACGCGGTCGGCGTTGAAGGCGTCTGGAAATTTTACGGCGACTACCCTGCCCTGCGCGATGTAAATCTGGAAGCGGAGCCGGGCGCGTGCCTGGCGCTGATCGGCCGCAACGGCGCGGGCAAGACGACGCTGCTGCGGACGATCGCCGGCTTTTCGCGGCCCGGCAAAGGCAAGATCTCGATTTTCGGCAACTCCCCGCGGGATACCGAGGCGCGCAAGAAGATGGGCTACATCGGGCACGGCATCTCGGTATACGACGAGCTTTCCGCGCTAGAGAACCTGACGCTGTACGGCAGGCTGTACGGGCTCGCCGATCCCCGGAAATCGGCAATGGAATGGCTGGAGCGCACTGGCCTGGAGCGCGTGAAGAACGGACTCGTCCGCGAATTCTCGCGCGGGATGCGGCAGCGCCTCGCGGTCGCTCGCGCATTTCTGCACGAGCCCAGAGTGCTGCTGCTCGATGAACCGTTCACGGCGCTCGACGACCGCGCGATCGCGGTGCTGCAGCAGGTGCTGCGGGAAGCGCTTGCCTCCGGAAAAACGATTGTCATGTCGACCCACCAGTTGCGCGAGGCGCTCGAGCTTGCCACGCACGTCGCGCTGCTGAATCGCGGACAGGTGGCGTTTCACGGACCGTGCACGCCGGAAATGGCGGCCGACCCCGGCTGGGTGTACGCGCGGTACGGGGAAGGCTGATGGGCTACGCCAGGCTGGGCTACGCCAGGCAGGTGGCCACGATCTTCACCAAGGATCTGCGCGCCGAACTGCGTACCAAGGAAGCAATCAACGCGTCGCTCTCGTTCGCGCTGGTGATGCTGCTGCTCTTCAGCTTCGCGTTCGACCCGAGCGAGGAGACGACGCGCGAAATTTCGGGCGGACTCCTGTGGATCGTCTTCGCATTCGCCGGAACGCTGCTCTTGAATCGCAGCTTCGCGCGCGAGTTGGGCAACGACTGCCTGGACGCGCTGATCGCCGCGCCGATCCCCGGCTCTGCATTATTCCTCGGTAAGGCGCTGGCGAATTTTGTCCTGGTGATGGCGGTAGAGCTGATCGCGCTCCCGCTCTTCGGGATCTTCTATAACGTGAAGTGGACGTCGCAGTTTCCGCAGTTGATGATGGTAATCGTGCTCGGGACGTGGGCGATGACCGTAACGGGAACGATCTTCAGCGCGCTTACGGTGAACATCCGCCTGCGCGAAGTGATGCTGCCGATTTTGAATTTCCCCATCCTGATTCCGGCGCTATTGGGCGCGATGCAGTTGACGAGTTCGCTCGTCGCCGGCAAACCGATCACGGCCGATAACGACGCGTGGTTGAAAATGCTGATCGGATTCGATGTGATGTATACCGCGGTTTCGTTGGTTTTGGTAGAGACTGTACTGGTAGGGTGAACTATGCGCGATAAAATCCTTTTCGTTATCGGCGCGGCGGCGATTCTGCTGCTGGCGCGCGACATCAACGCGATCATCGGGCTGCCGGAAGAACGCAATCAGGGGATCATCTTCAAGATCATCTTCTTCCACGTTCCGATGGCGATTACCGCGCTGACCTGCTCGCTGGTCGCATTCTTTGCGAGCATCGCTTTCCTGATCACCAAGAACTTCAAGTTCGATGCGGTGGCGGTCGCGGTGACCGAGGTGGGGCTCGCGTTTCTGGCGGGCAACCTGATTACCGGATCGATCTGGGGACGCGTGGCGTGGGGGATCTGGTGGACGTGGGACGCGCGGCTGACGTCGGCGCTGGTCTGCTGGCTGCTGTACGCGGGCTACCTGATGCTGCGGCGCGCGATCGAAGAGCCGACCCAGCGGGCGACATTCGCGGCGGTGTTTTCGATCTTCGCATTCATCGACGTGCCGATCGTGGTGTTCTCGATCAAGTGGTGGCGCACCCAGCATCCGGCGCCGGTCTTCTGGGGCGGCGGGAGCATGCCGAAAGACTGGTTCGCGCTCTGGGCATGGAATGTGCTCGCGATGATGCTGATCGCGATCGTGTTCACGGCTGTCCGGCTGCGCCAGGAAGAATTCCAGCGGGAAATCGATTCGCTGCGCCGCGAAGCGCACGCGCTGTAACGGAGATTCTATGTACGCACTGCTTCTACAATCCGCCGAAGATGTCAGCCGCGAGATCGCGCGGCTTCAGCACGGGTACGAGTTCTTGAGTTACGGGCTAATCGTGGCCTGGCTGATTCTCGTGGTTTATGTCCTGATGATGGTGGGACGGGAGAAGAGGCTGAAGCGCGAGATCGCAGGATTGCGCGCGATGCTGGAAGAGCGGCCGAAGTAGAGCACGGCCGAGCAAGCCCGGCTCCGCCGAATACCACTCGATGCGCAAAGTGGTGGG
>JAOAPT010000117.1 GCA_025463045.1 Candidatus Solibacter sp. | reverse complement strand
AACAGACCCACGAAGTGCTGCCAGCAGATATAGCCATGTCTCCCTCCCCACCAAATGCCTAAGTTTGTTTATCGCCTGCGGTCCGGCCTCTCATTGCTCCAAGGCCGGCCGCATGGCACCAAAGAATTCAGCATCCCCGAATGGTTTTTCCAGAATGGCCGCGGCGCCTCGGCCAAGCGCTCTTTTTGCACGTCATTATTGACGTGTGCCGTCGCGAAGATAATCGGGATAGGAATGGCAAGCTCCGCCAGGCGTTCCTGCAGTTCGAGCCCGCTCATCCGCGGCGTCCGCACGTCGACGATCAGACATTCCGCTTCATTGAGGTGGTCTGAGCTGAGTAGCGCTTCCCCCGATGGAAACACAACCGCCCGCAGTCCGGCAGATCTCACAAGGCTGTTGATCGACTCCCCTACCGCTGGATCGTCATCCACAATCCCGATCAGCGGAACCGTCTCTGCTTGTCCGCCCCTCACGTAACAAAGGTAGTCCGCTACCGCTTGCAGTACTATTATACCTTCGTATTAGGGTTCATACGTGGAGGTCAAATGAAGTGCGGCAATGCCCAGATTTAGCCCGCGATCCAGCAGCCGGCAACCCGTACTCATCGGGCCGGCTACATTCGTTGAAATCGCCTTCGTGCACGACGATACTCAGATGCCCGCATGAGCAGCGCAATCAGTTCTTAGGTCTGCCCGGCGCCGCCTGGACGTTGTCGGTTGAATGCAGTGCTATTGGCCGGAGGTCTGGTCGAATCCGTTCAGCACGTTCCGGATAGCGTTCAGCAGATCTTCGTCATGGAACGGTTTGGGCAGGAATGCGGCCGCTCCCAATCGAAAGGCTTGCTCCCGATAGTGCGTCTCTGAACTAGCGGTTACGTAGATTATGGGGATCTCCCAGTTCATGCGGATGAGAGCCCTATGCAGATCGAATCCATCCATGCCCGGGATGCGGATGTCCAGGAGAATACAACCCGGATCCTTCTCCCTACCGTCTTTGAGAAAGGCTTCCGCCGAACGGAACGTGACACAGCGATAACCCGCCGACCGAACCAGACTGCTTACGGCATCGCAACCTGGTTCGTAATCATCGATTACCGCGATCAGTGAAGGGCTATCGCCCACACTGAAGAAATATCATGTGTTGAGGTGTACGACTACTATACTTTCGTATAGTCGCAAATCCGATCGGCCAAGGCTGGTCTCATCGCGCCCCGCCTCAGGTGCTCCGTGTGTCCCGGACCCCGCCTGATAGTCTTGCGGCCATTCGAACCAGATCAGGGAGCGAGGCGGCACCCATCTTCTGCATGACGCGTCCCCGCTGAAGTTTCACGGTCACTTCGCTCGTACCCAACTCGCTGGCGATTTGCTTGTTCGGCATACCCTCGACCACGTGTTGCATGACTTCGCGCTCACGCGGCGTGAGCGAATTGAACCGCCTTCGCACATTCTCCAGTTCCGCGTGTTCTCGCCTTGCGGTGCGATCGCGTTCCACCGCGTTCTGCACTGCGTCCAGCAGATCCTGATCGCGAACCGGCTTGGTCAGAAATTCAACGGCGCCCGCTTTCAAGGCCTGGACGGTCATCGCAACGTCTGCGTGGCCCGTGATGAAAATGATCGGGATCCGGATATCGCGGGCCGACAACTCCCCCTGCAAATCCAGGCCGCTCAGTCCAGGCATCCGAACGTCCAACACAAGACAAGCCGGTGCGCTCTTCAGCCGCGCATTCAGAAATTCGTACGCTGATCCAAATAGTTCCACGCCGAAACCAACGGAACGGAACAGGCTGCCCAGCGCCTCCCGCATACCTGAATCATCGTCGACGATGTAAATAACTGATACGTCTTCCGTCATCTTCCCACTATCGGCACAGCCTCGCTGACGTCTATCGCGGGGTTGCTACTTTGAAGGCAATTCACTGTAGCAGAGCAATTCGCAGAGTTAGTGTAGGCAATGTGTGGTGGCACACTGAGCAAGAAAAGGCAGGATGATCAAACTGCAAGCGAAGCCGACGCGGGAATGGAAAACTGAAAAGTGGTCCCCTGATCCGCATTCGCCGCCGCCCACAACCTGCCGCCGTGCGCTTCGACGATCGACCGGCTGATCGCCAGTCCCATGCCCATCCCACCGGGCTTGCTGCTGACGAAAGGCATAAAGAGCTGCTCCGAGATTCGCGGGTCTATGCCCACGCCCATATCCTTTACTCTCACCAGGATTTCCTCCGAATTGCGATTCTCGGTCGATAAAACCAGTTGCCGGGGACCTTCCACCGTCCGCATCGCCTCTGTCGCGTTGACGATCAGGTTCACAGCTACCTGCTGCAATTGAATTGGATCGCCATGCGTGTCATTAAGGTTCTCTGCCAGTTCGCACCGCACCGAAACCTCGTCCCGCATCATCTGGTGGCGCATCAGGGCTACGACTTCGCGGATCACGTCATTCATATGCACAATAGTGCTACTCGGGCGGGTGTTCATCATGAAAGCACGGATCCGCGCGACCACCTGGCTCGCACGGTTCGCCTCGCCGACGATCCGGTTCACCGCGGCGCGCGCTTCTTCCAGATTCGGCTCCGCGCTCCCGAGCCAGCGCAGGCAGGCGCTCCCGTTGGTGATAACCGCCGCCAACGGCTGGTTCACCTCGTGCGCAATCGACGCCGCCAACTCTCCCATCGTCGTCACCCGCGCCATGTGGGCCAGTTGTGCCTGCGCCATCGCCAGCGTCTCTTCCGCTCGCTTGCGCTCCGTAATATCCAGGATCGTCCCCACAAACTCGAGGCCACTGGGACTGTTGAGGGATGGGCCGCCCACACAATGGAGGTATCGCATCGACCGATCCGGCAGTACGAGCCGGGCTTCGAATTCGTAGTTCTTTCTCTCGCTGACCGCCGATTGCAGCAGACGCACCACCGGCTCGTAATCGTCCGGATGGAGCCGCTCCATCGCGGTTTCGAATGTCGGAGCCGGCTGCTCCGGGTCGAAGCCGAGAATCCGGAATGTCTCCTGCGAGAGGACCAGTTCTCCGGAGGAGACGTTCCAGCCCCAACTGCCGCTGTGACTGAGCCTCTGTCCTTCGGCGAGTTGCGCCTCGCTATGCCGCAGTCGCTCTTCGGCACGCTTCGCGAATGGCGCTTCTTGCATCCCGATCACCGCCTGATTCGCCGCAACTCGGAGGACAATCATCTCCAGTTCAGTGGGAAAATCGGTGCGCCTCGATGCCGCCGCTACGAAGCCCACCTCTTCCCGAAGCCCCATCCGGAGAGGAGCAATCGAAATCTCTCCCGGCGCAATCGGATTCTCCACCACTTGGGCTGTCGCCGGAATGTCGCCCTTCAACCAGAGCGCGAGCTTTCCGCGGTCATGTATTCGATGAGCCGCATCGTGCCCCGTCGGTAAGACCACCGCTTCGATCCTCGGCGAATACCGGGATTCGTTCACCTGCGCACATGCAAAGTCCAGCTGCAGAAGGCGGGTTAATACGTCGAGCAACGTATCGATGATTTCGTTCGCGCCGAGTCCGGTCCAGATAGCAGGCAACGCCTGGACGCTGATCAAGTCGTTCATACAGCGCCGCAGGCGTTCGATCTCGCGGCGCGACGCTTTGGGCTCTCCGTCCATTTCAATTCGAGTGGGCGTGTCTGGCGTGACTTTCTCGCATCTCCCTCAGAAACTGTTCCGGCGGAAGGAAAAATGGATTCTCCTGAAGGATGCCTCCGACGATGATCATGGGATGAGTCCGCAGGTCGTCCATGATGACATCGCCTCTAATTTTCGTCAGGTCGTAGGCACAGATCACGAGGTCCTTGGAGTCATGCACAAAGTTAAAACGCGCTTCGTACTCGATCAGGTCACACACCACTTCGCGGTCCTCCAACGCCCATTCCATGTGAGCCACCAGGCGTGTTCGGGCGTACCCGTTCCGGGCCGGCCGCTCAACAGCTCCTCCCACATAGCGAGCATTCGATCCTGATCGAATCGCCCATCGGGGAAAATAGGCTTGCTCCCAATCGCAAAGCTCGAGTTGCCCGCGCTGCTCCACCTCGCCCACGTTGATGCCGGCGGACTCCAGACGCTGGAGGTGGTTCGCAGCGAAGTGTGGGATTGACCACATGGAACGCCTTTTCCCCGTTCCAATCCATCTTTGATTAACGGGAGCAGCAGTACGTATTCCTCTTCGGGATTTCTAAAAAAGCCGCAAATGTGATGGAGCCGGCCCTCGACTCCTAATGTCGGTATACTATCCGAAAAATAATGTCGAGGACACCTCGCAAAACTACGTGCAGGCACCTAAGAAACAATTCTATGTTTGATGGCGTATTGGATAAGTTCCGCCAGACTGCGTAACCCGAGGGATTCCATCGCACGATATCGATGAAACTCCACGGTTCTCGGAGAAATACGCAATGCGACCGCGATATCTTTCGTGCTCCGTCCCTCCGCGACCATCTGCAGAACTCCACGTTGACGAGGGGACAGGGTGCCGGCCGGCTCGCACGCCCCTCGGTCGCGCTTCATCTGTGCGTCCAGCGTCGTTCGATTGATTGTGGGCGTAATGTATGTCTTCCCCTGTAGCGCCAGCCGGATCGCCGTGACGATCTCGAAGCCGGCGGAACTCTTCAGCACATAAGCCGCACCGCCGGCCAGCAGCGCCTCCGACACGTAAACCACGTCCGGATGCATGCTCAGGAACACCACCTTGGCACTCTGGTTGGCCGCCCGGATTTGGCGGGCGGCCTCGATTCCATTCAGCAGCGGCATCGAGATATCGACAACGACGACGTCTGGCGCCAGCCGTTGGGTAGCCTCCACCAGCGCGAGCCCGTCCTCCACCGCGCCGATCACGTCAAAGTCACGCTCCAGTACGCGGCGCAAGCCTTCTACGACAATCGCATGGTCGTCAGCCAGCAACAACGTCGCGCGCTTCATGCTTCTTTCCGCCGCACGGGAACCCGAGCTTCGACCGTGGTGCCCGCTCCGGGTAGCGTCCAGAGCTTGAACGTGCCATTCACCAATCGCACACGCTCCTCCATGCTGATCAACCCCAAACCGCCCTTGCCCCGGCAGCGCTCCAGATCAAAGCCGCCCCCCAGATCGCTAATCTCCATCACGATCTCACCTTCTTCCCGTCGCAGGGCCAGGCGCACTTCCGTGGTGTTGGCGTGAATCACGGCGTTGCGCAAGCACTCCTGGCTGACCCGATACAGGCAGAGCCCGATATCCTCGGGAATCAGGTCCGGAATTTCGTCGGCGTCGAGTTCCACACGAACGCCGTACTGCTCCGAGAAGGCGACGCACTCATTGCGCAGCGCCGCGGCCAATCCCAGGTCGTCCAGAATCGCCGGATGCAGGCGGCGTGAGATCCGGTGAATATCTTTGGCCATATCTCCAATTTGCGCCGTGAGGTCGAGGAGCGCTTCGTTCAGCGGCCGCGACCGGAACCCGTGGGCGAGAGCGGCCATCTCCATCCCCAGCACCGCAAGCTTCTGGCTGAAATAATCGTGGAGCTCGCGCGCCAGAAATTTACTGTCCACCTCCTGCGCCTCGATAAGCTTAGCCGTCAACGCCTGCAGCTCCTGTTGGTACCGCTGAACGGCGGTCTCGGTCTGCGCGCGCTCGATCATTTCCGCGGCATGTGAGGCATACAGATCAGTCAACCTCAGGTCCCGCTCGGACGGGCGGTGTGGCTCGCGGAAGTGAGTGGACATCATGCCCAGCAGTTCGCCGCGGCGGCTGAATAGCGGCGTGGATTGAACGGCACGAAAACCCGCGGACGCTGCAATCTCGCGATGTGGCGCGAATTCCGCATCGGTCTGAACATCTTCGATGATCACACGCGCCCGCGCTTTCACGGCCCGGGCGCAGCCGCTTCCGCCGTCTCTTGACGCAGCGGGGATGCGGGCGAAATGTTGGAGAAAGGGCCCTTGAAACCCGCGATGGACCACCAATTCCAGGACGTCCGTTTCGCGGTCGTATAGCTGGATATTGCCGAAATCCGCTTTTTGTAGGCTCATGATGGCACTCAGCACTTCTTCGAGAAGCGGCACGAGTTCGATGTTCGCGAAAAGACGGGTGCTGAAGTCGTGCAGTTGCGTCATCGCCGCCAGTTCGGCGGACAGTTCATTCCGCATCGCCAGGGATTCCATTTCCGCGCGTTCACGCGCGGCTATTTCCCGCTGCAGTTCCATATTCATCGCAGTAAGTTGGCGGGTTCTGTCAATTACGCGTCGCTCCAGATCGTCATAGGACTTTGCCAGGATTTCCTCGGCTCGCTTCCGCGCGGTGATGTCCATCAGCAGCGCAACGAAATAATCCACGGAACCATCCGCGCGGCGTACGCATTTTATCGACACCATCGAATCGATGATCTGGCCGTCTTTCCGGATCCAGCGTTTGTCGATCGAATAACCGTCGCATTCACCCGCGATTACCTTTTGAAACTGCGCTATGTCCTTCTCCAGGTCGTCAGGATGAGTGAGTTCAGACCACGCCTTGCGCACCAGTTCCCTTTTTTCATACCCCAGAATGTTGCAGATTTCATCGTTGACTTCGACGCAGTTCTTTTCGGGCGAAGTGATCGCCATCCCAATCAGCCCCAATTCGAAGTACCTTCGGATCCTCTCCTCGCTCATCCGCTGTTTCTCGTCCGCTTGCCTGCGTGCAGTGATGTCGAGTGTGGCCGCGACCAACTGGCGCACCGCTCCTTGTTCATCTCGCAGGCAGGGCATCAGGCGGGTTGAAACCCAGCGCCACTCGCCATCCCGCCGTCGTAACCGGTATTCCGCCTCGACGACTTCGCCATCCTCCAGCCTCGCGCAATTTTCCAGGACTTCCCGATAGCGCAACAGGTCTTCGGGATGCGCCAACCTGTCCGCAATATTCTTCGTCTGCACGATCTCGTCGCTCGTGTAGCCGAGCAACGTGGCCACATTCCGAGTGATGAAGACGACCCGCTCTTCCATCAGGTCGAATGTGCAGATCAGCACGGGAGCGAGCTCGGCTATTTGATCGGCGAAGCGGCTTTTCTGAATTCTTTCCAAGGAGCCGTCCAGTGTCCCAGGAACTCGACTATACACGAACCGGGGGCCGGGAGACAAAGGCGCGCGGCTATCGCTGCGAGGAGACTTACGGACAGGGTTAACTCTGTTCCACTTGGAGATTGTTAGTCACCGAGAACACTCCAGGAGCGCTGTTCGCCCGGATGTTGACCAGATTCTTATCGGCCTCGTTCGCCACCACACCGTCCAATGTCCACGTGTCCGTTCTTGACGATGATGTGGATCGTTGCAGGTTCCTGCTCTCGCCGACCAGTTGGTCCTCGGAACAGACCCACGAAGTGCTGCCAGCAGATATAGCCATGTCTCCCTCCCCACCAAATGCCTAAGTTTGTTTATCGCCTGCGGTCCGGCCTCTCATTGCTCCAAGGCCGGCCGCATGGCACCAAAGAA
>JAOAPT010000861.1 GCA_025463045.1 Candidatus Solibacter sp. | reverse complement strand
GCCGATGCGGTATTCGGACGGAAGTACGGTTCACCTGGCCATCACCCGGGATGTTACCAGCCGCAAACGTGTTGAAGCTGCTGCGCTACTTCTGAGCGCAATCGTGGACTCCTCCGACGATGCAATTATTAGCAAGGACCTTGACGGCATCATCACGAGTTGGAACAGAAGTGCCGAGAGATTGTTTGGTCATAGTGCTGAGGAGGCGGTGGGCCAGGCCGTCGCCGCGCTCCTCATCCCCGAAGATCGGCAGGAAGAAGAGCCTCACATCCTTGCGCGACTTCGAAGAGGAGAGCGCGTGGACCACTTTCAAACGAAACGCAAGCGCAAGGATGGGACCCTCGTCGATATCTCTCTTACGGTCTCGCCGGTGAAAGACGGGGACGGTCGGATTGTCGGAGCATCTAAGATCGCGCGCGATATCACGGAACAGGTAAGAAATCAGGAAGCCCTTCGCTGTGCAAACGAGTCACTCAGCCGTTCCAACGCCGATCTGGAACAGTTCGCCTATTCGGCCTCACACGATCTTCAAGAGCCTCTCCGAATGGTCTCGATATATAGCGAGATGCTGCAGAAAAGATACCAGGGCGAATTCGATGACCGGGCGGAAGAATATCTTTCCTACATCATCGCAGGGGGCAAACGTATGGAGCGTTTGCTCAGCGATTTGCGGGCGTTTATCCATGCCTCCCTTGCCGATGACGGCCCGCCTCCGGCCATTGACGCCGAAGCCGTCCTCGGCCGAGCCCTTGCGAATCTCGGAACTGCAATCATTGAGAGTGGCGCAAACATCACATACGATCCATTGCTCAATGTGAGCGTGCATGAGTTTCAGCTAGAACAGCTCTTCCAGAACATTATCGGAAATGCGATCCGTTACCGGAGCGAAGCTACGCCGATAATTCATATCGCAGCGCAACGCTACGGTAATGCCTTGAGGTTTTCCATTCAAGACAACGGAATCGGCATCGCCCCCGAATATAAGGAGCAAATCTTTGGGATCTTCAAGCGCCTTCACACGACTTCTGATTATCCCGGAACCGGGATGGGACTTGCGATCTGCCAGCGGATTGTTGACCGTGCCGGCGGCCGGATCTGGGTGGAATCTCAGCCCGGAAGAGGTTCGACGTTTTTCTTTGATCTCCCAGCCCCGAAGACACATTGACCCAGTACCCGCGGGCTCACGCGCCCTCAGATTCTGTTGATAGAGGATAACGCCGCAGATGTCCGGCTCGTGCGCGAAGCGCTCGAGGAACACGACGTGCAATGCGAACTGACCATAATCAGCAACGGCGAACGTGCTATCGAGTTTATTGGCGAAATTGACGTACCTCAACGATCACGTCCTGACCTCGTGATTGTCGACCGAGCCACAGGGTTTCGCGTTACCTCAGAAAGCCTTCAAAGCTCGATGAGTTCATGAGCCTTGGTGCCGTCTTCAAGGAATTCCTCACACCGCCCCACTGAACGTTTAAATACCCTAACTGCGAGAACGAGCGGGGCACCCCTAATCATCGACGTTCAGTTCATCTTCATTGCCAACAATAGGGTCGCTCCCTAATTCCAGGCCATGGATCCGGCCGCTTGGGCCGGCGAAACGCCGCTTGAATCGCGACCGGTATCACTATCGCGCCGTGTCGCTCTGTGACCACGCCTCGCTCAAGCCGTGGTTGGCGACAAGTAATTCGGAAGCTTGACGGTATCGGGCGACGGCTCTGCAATCGCCCGATTTTGTACGGTTTCGGATGGGCAATGACGTAACCTTTTCGTGGAAGAACAGTATAAGCATAGTGCTGGAGAGAATCTCAAATATCGCCAATAGGATCGGAGGGACCAGTGCTGGCTGACTTGCGGGAGGCGTTGCGGCAACTACGGAAGGCGCCGGGAGTTACTACGACGGCGGTCGTCACACTCGCACTGGGAATCGGAGCTACAACCGCCATCTTTACGCTTGTGCACCAGGTGATGCTGAAGTCGCTTCCGGTGACGAAACCGGAAGAGCTTTGGAGGATCGGCGATAAAGTTCGCTGTTGCAATTGGGGTGGATATACCCAGGGCGATGACGGAGATTTTTCCCTGTTCTCATGGGAGGCATACAAGAACTTTCGCGCGCAAACGCCCGAGTTCGTCGATCTGGCGGCGCTACAGGCGGGCAATGCGCCGCTCGGCGTCCGTAGAGCAGGATCGCGTGCGCCGGCGGATACACGCAATGGTGAGTATGTATCCGGCAATTTCTTCAGGACTTTTGGCGTGCAGCCCTGGATCGGCAGGCTGATGACCGATGCGGACGACGTGGAGGGCGCGCCACCTGTCGCGGTAATGAGTTACCGGATCTGGAACGAGAAGTACGGCGCCGACTCCTCCGTGGTTGGCGCAACGTACCAGATCAACGGCCATCCCTTCACCGTAATCGGCGTAGCAGCGCCGGGATTCTATGGGGCGAAGCTGGCAGGGTGGGGTATGCCCGATTTCTGGCTGCCGCTGACGACGGAACTACTGATCGACGGCGAGACGGCCCGCCTGAAAAGGCCAAGCGGTAACTTCCTGGACCTGATTGGAAGAGTGCGCCCGGGAGTAAATCCGAGGGCGCTCGAAGCAAAACTGAAGGTAGAATTGCATGACTGGCTGGCCAGCCATGTGCCGGATATGGGGCCGGGCGAGAAGCAACTCTGGACGCAGCAGACGCTGCGCCTGGTTCCAGGCGGCGCAGGCGTGGAGGTCATGCGGGATCAATACGAGGATGGGCTCAAGCTGTTGCTGATCGCCGCGGGATGTGTGCTGCTCGTGGCCTGCGCGAACCTGGCGAATCTGATGCTCGCGCGCGGCTTGAAGGATCGCGCGCAAACGTCCATTCGCGTCGCCCTGGGTGCTTCGCGAGGGCGGCTGGTGCGCGGCGTACTGGTCGAATCAATGTTGCTTGCGATCATCGGAGGAGTTTTGGGCATCGCAGTTGCCTACGCCGGGACCAAGATCATTGTGTCCCTCGCCTTCCAGATCGGTGGTCCGAATAACTACGTGCCCCTCGAGGCGGCGCCATCCTGGCCGATCCTGCTATTCACACTGTTGGTATCGATGCTGACCGGAGTCGTGTTTGGAATCGCTCCGGCGTGGATGACCTCGCATGCCGATCCGGCGGACGCACTGCGGGGCGCGGGGCGTTCGGTTGGCGCAGGGCGCTCCTGGGCACAAAAGTCGCTGGTGATCGCGCAGATCGCGGTATCGCTCGTGTTGTTGTCGGCGGCCGCTCTCTTAGGCAAGAGCCTGCGAAACCTGGAACATCAGAACTTCGGATTCGAAACCAAGGACCGTTATATCGCCTGGATCAATCCGATGCTGGGCAATTACAAACTGGAGCAAATGGAGCCAATGTTCCGGCAGATCGACGACCGCCTTCTCCAGATTCCCGGTATGCGAATGGTGGCACCTGCGCTCTATGCGCCAATGACGGGTGACAGTTGGAACGACGGTATTCGCATCCAAGGCAGGCCGGAGCCAGGCGCTAAAGAAGACACGGGCGCCGGGTTTGTGCGAGTGATGCCGGGATTCTTCGAAACGATCGGCTCGAACATCGTGCTGGGCCGGCCCATTACGGAGAGGGACACTGCGGCGACGCGCCCTGTAGCCGTGGTCAATCAGGCTTTTGTGAAGAGATTCTTCAACGGGCAGAACCCGATAGGGCAGCACTTCGGCCCCGGCAAAATCAAGTACTCGGCGACTTACGAGATTGTCGGAGTGATCAACGACGTGCGGTACATGACCTACGAATACAAGAA
>JAOAPT010000152.1 GCA_025463045.1 Candidatus Solibacter sp. | reverse complement strand
AAATTCGAGGTGCTCCGCGAGCAGTTCCTGCTGATCGATGGCGTCCTGCAAAATCAGGACGGCGTGGTCTCCGTGAAGGCCGGCCGCATCGCCGGCCTGCCGGACGGCGGCGTCACACGATTTTCATTGAGCGCGATGAATGGCCTTCAGGGCCAACGCTGGATCGGGCTTGATGATGCTCAAGAGTGCGGATGCCGGTCCTGTTGGCCGCCGCCGGTCCTGTTCCCAGTTTTGTAGGGTTTTGACGCTGACGCCGATCAAATCGGCAAATTCGGATTGCGAAAGGCTGGTCCGTTCGCGAATTGCCCGGACTCCCGAAGCAGGAATCGCGATGTGCCGAGAAGGTTTTCGCTCGCCGCGTAGAATTGCTCCGCCTTCCCGTACGCTGCCTAGCAACTCCTCAAACATTTTTCTTCACTGGCCAAACTCCTCTTTGACAACTTTGGCTAGCTGTGAGACTTGCTTCGGAGTCAGATCCACCGCAACGTTCTTGGGATACGCGTAGAGCAGTAGGATCACGTCTTTTCGCACCGCCCAATAATAGATGACCCGGGCGCCGCCGCTCTTACCTCGCGATCCAACGCCAACGCGAACCTTCCTGATTCCACCGCCCTCTGATGAGCGGGCCGAGTTCTGGATTGACGGCAATCCGGGATTGAAACCCGGCATATTCCTCATCGCTCAACAGAGCAGTGATCTGCCTTGTGAAGACAGAAGTCTCAATCAACTCCACTCATTTGAGTATCCGCCAATGGCGGATAGCAGTCAACTATGCGCCAGTTCCACAATTTCATTGAGAACGATGCTGTCACACCCTCCGCACCGGAGCCGGATATTGCGCCACGAGCGGGTCGCTCGTCAGCAGGGTGATGCCCTCGACCATCGACTGTGCAACCAGCAGGCGATCGAATGGGTCTTTGTGGATTGTCGGCAAGCCGCCAATCGCTACAGTGTGCTCGCTTGTGATCGCAAGTTCGAGATATCCGTTATCGAGAAGCCCTCGTCGCAGCAGGCGGGCGTCTACTTCAAAATCGTCCCGCCCGAGTCCGCACTTGATAGCGATTTCCCATATGCTCGCCGCGCTGAAAACCAGTTCGTTCGCCGGATTCTTCATTAGCTTGCGCGCCGCCGCCGGCAGAGATTCCGGCTGCCCCGCGGCCCACAAGAGAATGTGCGTATCCAGTAAAAGCTTCATTCGTCCACACCGAATAGCCGTTCGATCGCGGCGCTTCCCATCCGGTCGAAGTCATCCGGTACCAAGATACGCCCCCTCATGAAACCCAAACGCCGAACCTGTCCCGCGACGGGAGTTTCCAAAGACGTGACCTTTACAAGGGGTTTGCCGGCTTTAGCAATCACAAACGGTTCCCCTTTGGCAGCCTTCTCCACCAAGCGGGAAAGGTGGGTTTTGGCTTCATGGATATTGACAGTTTCCATAAACTAAGTTTCCTTAGTCTAGTTTAACTGAAAGCGTTCGGGAGCGCTAGTTCGCAGAGGGCTTCTCGAGATGGTCGATCACGAAGATCTCCACCGGTCCTCTTGACGATTCCAGCTTCAATCCGAGCTGCTCCTGCAGCGCGGAAAGAAGATTCGGACGGTCGTCGTTGGGCGTAACTGAGAAATCTAGCCGGAATTCGAACAGGCCCGTAAGTCCCGTCCGATCCACCACGGGACGTCCGACATCCGGCATGCTCGCGAGTGTGCCGGCGAGCATCCACGCCTCCCAGCCTTTGGGACGACACCTTGCGCCCGCGCAGCCACACTCCGTCGCCCGGCGGAGCGTCAGGCTTTACCTCGTGAAGTTTCGACCCGCTCTTGCTCACCATCAGCGCGTATACCGGCATCTCTTTCGTGTCGCGGTGGAATTTGAGCTGGAAGCGATTCTCCAGAAGAGACTGCGTCATCAGCCGGCACTGCGCCTGATTCACCGGGCCTTCCGCTTTCGCTTCGATATCATATGGCTCGCCGGTAGACTCGGCCCAGGCCGGCACCGTGAACTCCGTCCTGATCCCGTACGCCCATTCGATCAGGTATCGCACCGGCACCCCGTTCGATACAAGTCTTCCCGCGGGAGAGCAGTTCATTTGCGGCCGTGAATCGCTCGCAACGTGTGGCTTGATCGACGCCACCTCGAATTGCGTCCTGGCCGGCGCTAGCATCTGCGCGCGGAGTGCCACCGCGAGCGCAAGCGCGCTTCCGATCCAACGGAGTCTCATGCGGCATTCATCGCATCAGACGTCTTTGGCTTCAATCTCTCGGCAACTCTACTTCGACATAGCTGCCTGTTGTAGCGGCATTCACCGCGGCGGCGATCGCTTCCAGCCGCTGGCGAACGAGTCGCCATCGACCCTGACTGAGAACAACCAGAGCGATTCTCCGTCCACTCAAATTCTGTTGGTATTGGATGCTCTTATCGCTCGTTACCATCACATCGAACGCCGCATCCTCGGCGGCCTCCAGCAAGTCGCCGTTCTTGAACAAGTGCCAACCGCGTGCACGCGCTTCGACAACCGTATGTCCTTTCAGCGCCTGAGCAAGCCCTCGCGGAACATTATTGTCGAATAAGATCAGCACGAAACCATATCGAGACTGCGCGCCGCAAATTCGATAACGGCTTTCACCTGTTCTCGGGTCACGTCATACTGTTCCGTGATTTCATCGATGCTCATGCCGTCTTCCAGGTTTTCGAACACCAGTTGAACAGGCATCCGGGTATCTTTAAAAACCCACGCGCCGCTGACCTTGCCGGGAATGCTCTCCACCGCGGGACATTGTGACCAATCGAGAATCGCCATCGTCAGCTCTCCTGTTCTCCAGAATAGCGCTGAAGACTTCCTCTCACCGCCCCTTCATCCTCTCCGCCCGCTGAATCCGGCATCCCAAACAAAGATCGATCGTCACCATCCCATCAGCATTCTCTTCCGCACTCGACCCATACTCGCGCGCCTCTTCCTTCGACATCGTCTGCTGTCCGAGCATCGCCATCGGCGGCAGCTTCTGCCCGCAGCCATCGCACACCCGTCCGTCGTCACGCAGCATTCTTCGCTCCTCTCTGCATCCATCGCGCGCTACCAAGCACCAGCAGCGAACCCGCCAGCGCGTACACCGCCGACGTCGCGCTCAAGCACGCCCCCATCCCCCACACGCCCGACGCCGACGCGATCGCCACCGGCGCCACGCCGCCGCCCAGCCAGCCGACCGAATTCATCAAGCCCACCGCCGTCGCGCGACGCCCCGGCGGCACCACGTCGTGCAGCGACGCCCAGATATTCGCGTCGTACATTCCCTTGAAGAATCCGAACCCGATCGTCGCGAACACGAAGACACTCACCTGGAACGCCCACCCCGTCAGCAGCAGGAACGGCACGCCCGCGAACAATCCGACGGCCTGCGTGAACATGCGGCCGCGCCGGTCCTTGCGCGTCCACGCGTCCGCCACCATGCCGCCCGTCAGCACGCCCAACACGCTCGCCACCTGCAGGTACGCGGTCGCGCTGAAGCCCGCCATTGTCAAACTCATGTGAAAATTGCGATTCAAATAAGAAGGCAGCCACGTCAGAAAAACCACCGCGACGAAGTTCGCGCAGATGAACACCGCCATCAGCGCGCCCACCATCGGATTGCGCAGCACGTCGCGCCACGCGCCGCCGAACTGGAACTTCTCCTCTTCTCGCGGCACTTCGTCCAGGGGCTCTTTCAGCAGTGCCAGCAGCACCAGCCCAAGCAGCACGCCGAGCGATCCGAACAGGTAGAATCCGCTCCGCCAGCCGAAGCGCTCCGCCAGGTATCCCGCCGCCGTGCCGCCCGCGATCGTCCCCGCGTACACGCTCGATTGATGCCAGCTCATGGCGCGCGACCGCGTCTCCTTCCCGTGCCACGAACTGATCAGCGACATCGACGCCGGGAAGTAGAACGCCTCTCCTAATCCTTCCAGCGCGCGGAACAACACCAGGTGCCAGTAGCGCGTTGCCAGCGCCGTCGCCAGCGTAACCAGCGACCAGAAGATCAGCCCGCCGAGGATCACCGTTTTCCTGCGGAAGCGATCGCCTGCCAAGCCCGCGAACGGCGCCGCCGCCGCATACACCCACATGAACGACGACGCCACGTAGCCGAGCTGCACGTCGCTCAGGTGCATCTCCGATTTCAACAGCGGGAACACCGAGAAGATCGCCTGCCGGTCCGCGTAGTTGAACAGGCACACGAACCACAACAGGCCGACCACCGTCCACTTGTACCGGCTGTTCTTCATCTGGCTCCGCCGTTCCAAGATACCGCCTTAGGGGGGCTTGACAAGCAATATCAAAATGATATCATTTTGATGTCAGTCAAAGGAGTTCAAGAACATGTTGCAGGAGAAGGAGCTCAAGCCGCTTCCCGGCGGACTCATGTTGGGTCTGCTGCTCATCGTCCCCGTTCTGCTGATCCTGGTCGTGATCTGGGCCGTCGCCGCCGAGAATGGCTACGCGATTCTGGCCGCGATCGTGGTCTTCGCGGTCGACATGATCTGTCTCGCGGGCTTTGCCGTCGTCAATCCCAACGAGGCGAAAGTCGTCCAGTTGTTCGGCGTCTATCAAGGCACCATCAAGACGCAGGGATTCTGGTGGGTGAACCCGTTCACGCGCCGCCGCCGCGTCTCGCTCCGCGTGCGCAATTTCGAAAGCAGCAAACTCAAAGTCAACGATCAGGACGGCAATCCCATCGAGATCGCCTCCGTCATCGTCTGGCGCGTGATCGAGACGGCCGAAGCCGTCTTCCACGTCGACGATTACGAGCATTACGTACACGTCCAGAGCGAAAGTGCGGTGCGCACGCTCGCCACCTCGTACCCCTACGACGCCCACATCGAAGGCCAGATGTCGCTTCGTATGTCGGTTAACGAAATCGCCCACAGGCTGCGCGACGAAATTCATGAGCGCGTCGCCACCGCCGGCGTGGAAATCATCGAGGCGAGGATCACGCACCTCTCCTACGCTCCCGAAATCGCCAGCGTCATGCTGCGCCGGCAGCAGGCCAATGCGATCATCGCGGCCCGTTCCAAGATCGTCGAAGGAGCCGTCGGCATGGTCGAAATGGCGCTCGAACTGTTGAGCGCCAAACATGTGGTGGAATTGGACGAGGAGCGTAAGGCAACGATGGTGAGCAATCTCCTCGTCGTGCTCTGCAGCGATCGCGACGCCCAACCCATCGTGAACGCGGGAACCCTTTACCAGTAGATTCCGAAAAGAAACCAAGGATGGCGCAACGGAAAGCATTTCTGGTCCGCTTAGACCCGGCAACGCACGAAGCGTTGCAGCGCTGGGCCGATCAGGATCTGCGTAGTCTCAACGCACAGATCGAATTCCTGTTGCGCCGCGCCCTGCAGGATGCCGGACGCCTCAAGGCCGTTGAAACGTCCACCACGGAGGAGTAACTATGCCGCAACCCTCTAATCAGAACTGGAAGCCGCCCGATCGCCTGGGATATTCGTCGCTCCGCCCGGTCAGCCTGACAAAATCGGGCATCTTCATGATGGTCTTGACGGGGATATTGGTCGTCGGCGGGTTCGCCGCGGGGATTTTCCTCGCGCGCGCCGCCCGCCTGGAAGCCCAGCGGCAGCGCCTGCTCGATCAGCAGGGCATCACCACGGAAGCCACCGTGACGCGGGTCTGGCGCACCAGCGACAAATCGAACCAGCCGCGGGTTGCCTACCGCTATCAGTTTGAAGGCTCCATCTACACCGGATCGGTAAATGCGCCCAGGGATCTGTGGCGTGGATTGAAAGTCGGCTCGCGGCTGATCGTTCGCTTCGTCCCCTCGCAGCCCTCTATCAGCCATCCGGTGGATTGGCAACGGCGCGACACGCCCGTGTGGCTGCCCTACCTCGTAGCCGCCATGCTCGCCGGCATCGGCGTGATCCCTGTGTGGCGACTGGCCTTCGAGATGCGCCTGCTCGCCGAAGGCCGGCCCGCGGCGGGACGCGTCACGGCAATCCGCAACGCGAAAGGGCCGGTCGTGCACTACGAGTTCGAACTGCCCAACGGGACGAAACTCAAAGGACGCGCGCGCGTCTCGAAAGCGCCGCCTCCCGGAGAGACGGTCTGCATCCTGTACGATCCCGAGCGTCCGAAACGCAACGCGCTTTACCCGATGTCGTTGGTCAAACTGGACAGCTAGCCGTCACCAGCTCGATCTAGTCCGCAAGGAAGTATACTTAGGACACTGCGGGATCGCTGTGGGCTCAAACATATCTCGGCTGACCCCCATACTCCACCCAGCGACGGCCTGACGACAGATAGCCATCTACCGAGCACAGTGATATGCACCAGGATGCCTCCGGGAATGCCGTCTCTCTGACGACACTGCAAGCTGCCGACCTTTACCGGATGCAGGTCCGCGAACTCCGCGGCTATGCAATGTTCGTGATCGATCCGCAGGGCATTCTCACGTCGTGGAATGCAGGCGTCGAACACCTTATCGGATACACCGAGGAAGAGTGGATCGGCAAGCACGCCTCGATCATCTTCACACCCGCCGAAAAAGCAGTCGACGTTTGCGAATCGGAAATGCGGTTGGCCCAGGAGACCGGCAGCGCCACCGACATCCGCTGGCATCGCCACAAAAGCGGAGCGGAGTTCTTCGCCAATGGGTATATGAACGCTCTCCGTGATGAACAGGGCGTCCTTCTCGGGTACACGAAGATCATGAGCGATGAAACGGCGCGCAAGCAATTGCAGGATTCCCTTACCGAATCCAATTCCGCGCTGGAGCAATTCGCCTACGTCGCCAGTCACGATTTGCAGGAGCCGCTTCGGACGATTAGCGCCTACTCTCAACTGCTTGCCAACAAGTACCGCGGCAAGTTGGACGGGGATGCCGATCAGTTCCTCAACTTCCTGCTGAGCGCGTCAGGCCGCATGAGCGCGCTCGTGCGCGATTTGCTTGCCTACGCGCGTCTTACCACAGAGGAAGAACGTCCCTCGTCGATCGCTCTCGACGAGGATCTGGAAGCTGCGATCACACACCTCGATCAGGCCATACTCGAGAGCGGCGGGAGCGTCACTCACGATCCAATGCCTACCCTCCAGGTCGATCGCGGACAGATGGTCCGCCTGTTTCAAAACCTGGTCGGCAACGCCTTGAAATATCGCAAGCCGGACGAGCCTCCCAAGGTCCACATCAGTGCCGAACAAAAGAGCGCCGAGTGGGTCATCTCGATACGTGACAACGGAATCGGCTTCGATCCCATCTACGCATCGACTATTTTTGCGCCCTTCAAGAGACTGCACACTGCCGAGGAATACCCCGGGAGCGGCGTTGGCCTGGCCATTTGCCGCCGCATCGTGCAGGCGCAGCATGGACGAATCTGGGCCGAATCGCAACCGGGGGAAGGCTCAACGTTTTGCTTTACGCTTCCGCTCGAGAGCCCGCAGCCTTTAAAACACACGCCCCCCATCGACAGTCCCCGGCCCGATGCTTCGACTAAGGAGCCTGCGACGGGCACTGCTTTCGAAGCGGCGACGTAGCGCAGGCAGCGCCTGCAGACGTCTGGTAAACTCCGTGTGTCCCCTCGTCCGTCGCCCGAAACCATGATCGCGCAAGCTTGCAAAGGTACCGTGGCGAGGCTTACACCCCGCTTGGTTCGCCGCGTATTCCTGCCGGTGAGCTGCGCTGTCTTCTTCGGCGGCCTCGTCATGGCCTCGCTCGTTTATTTCCATCGGAAGCCCTTCCATGCCGGCTCGGCCGTAATCCCAGATCTCGCGTCTCCGGTGGACAATCCAGGCGGGTATGGCCTCGCCGCGGTCGGTATAGGGGCTTGCGGGATTCTGCTGATACCCGCCGCAGCGATGTTTTTCGTTCACCTCCAAGTCGTCAGGCTCAAACTTGCATTTGCGGGGACAACTCTCTTTGCGGCAGGTCTTGCGGTGACGATCGCCATCGGATTTCTGGCGCCCGTCACGCTGGACTACACTCCGCTCCACGTTCATCTCGCCTTTGCAGCCTTCATAGGCGTGTGCCTCGGCACGCTCCTGTGTCTGATCGTGTTGGCAATTTCGAGACGGGCGGCCGGCCGTTCCGCCGGTGCGCTGGTCGGAAAAATCCGAACTTCTTCGATGGCCCCCGGATTCTCACCAGCCTCGCGCTGTGGGAGTGGTTGCTCTGTTTGGACTGCATGGCGTCCATTCGAATCCTGACCGTGGCCCTGGATTCCGGCAGCCTAATTTCAGCCGAACAGGCGGAGCAACGAACCGCCCACCCCCGAAACGCCCGACCCT